>SLNM01000103.1 GCA_007133055.1 Lentisphaeria bacterium | reverse complement strand
TGGAGAGAAACTTTTTCCAAAAAGTTTTCTCCCCGCTTAATAAATGTATTTTTTATGAGGTGTGATTATGAAAAAGCGTCAATTCACTCTGATCGAGCTTCTGGTGGTCATCGCGATCATCGCCATCCTGGCCTCGCTATTGCTGCCCGCACTGAGGAACGCCCGCGAGTCGGCCCGCGCCGTGGCCTGCCGGTCGCAGTTGCGGCAGCAATCCCTGATGCTGGCTTTGTACGGCAACGACTACAATGGTTATCTGCCGTCCGGGTCGATCAAAACCAATGTCAGTCCCTATGGCACGCCGTATGCAGGCAACAAGTGGTTTATGGACCCCGGCGGAAGCCAGAACTGGGATTGGACATGGGTTATGGCGCTGGCCAGTTCCTATCTCAACAGCGAGCCAGAGATGAAAATGTTCGTATGTCCTTCTTTAAACAGTCAGGAACACCATTTCCACGATAGTGCAACAAAAAACATACCGATGAATGAAAAATTCTGGAACAGTTACGGAATCAATGTCACCTGGAACTGGAATGTCATGATCAGCGGCGGTGGAACCGATTCGTTCCGGGGATTTACCGGGGTGTATTGGAGAACAGAACAGTCGGCCGCATCAATTCACGGCCGCTCCCATTTGTTTCGGGAGCCATCGAATCTTATTGCCGTGGCCGAAATCGAGACCCATGGCGGCGGTTGGAACAGCGCTCTTCCAAGAGTTTCACTGACTGGAACCAGCCTCAACGATTTGCAAACGGCTCTTACTTTTCCCCACGGCAACTTCAGCCAGAATAATCTTTACGCGGACGGACACGTTTCCACATTGCGCTACGAGGAGCTTCCGTCCAGTGTAGGAGACAACCTCTGGCGACGCTGACCCCGACACGCACAAGGCGTCTTCAGCAAGGGATACTAACATTAATGGTTCTTTCTCGAATTTTATGGGGTGGTCCGGTATCGGGGCGTCCAAGTGTGATACGGTGCTCGTGACAAAGGTTTCAGGTTTCGGGTTTCAGGCTTTCAGGAGGAAAAGGTGGCGGTAGGTAAGACGTACATGACGGTTGAGGATTTGGAGGTCTACCGTAAGCTGTGCCAGACACATTCCAGCAGTACCAGGAACGCTATCGGGAATGTATCCGCATGCTCAACGGCTTAGAGAAGACGCTTGAGAAAAAGCTGCCGGTTAGCGACCGCCGATGGCATGTGGCCGAACCTCACGAGCCTTATGGTTCGGAAAGCGAACTGTGTCCGTCAGGATGGCCCCCCGAAATCTGAAATCTGAAACCCGAAACCCGAAACCCGAAATAGGAATAGCAGATTGAAATGGAAAACGATAAATTGACACTGTCAACAACGATTAAAAGAATGGTGTTTTGTGGTGTTCTAGCGTTGGTAATAGCTGTCGGCGCGATGGATAATGGAGCACCCGAGGAGTTGCGATTCGGGATTCTTCCGCAATCCGTCACCGCCGAGGATGCCCGCGACGCCTGGGAGCGCTTCAAGCAGGAGGGGCTCACCAGCGAGCACACGCCCGGATCCAACATGCTCCGACAGTTCTGGCGCGGTGACACCCGGGGCGAATATCATGCATGGGCGCTGATCATGGCGGTCATGCACGACGACCATGAAACCGCCCAGCAATTGTGGAACTTCTGCAAACACTACATCCCCAAGCAAAGAGTCGGATTGGTGCCCTGGCTTATCGGGGAGGATTCGGAGCAGTGGCGTGGCTCGAATGTTATTGATGCCGACGTTGACTATGCCATTGCCTTGGATATGGCGGCACGGAAATGGCCGAACTATCGCGACGATGAGGATAAAAGCTGGGCGGACTGGGCGACCTACTATATCCAGCAAATATACGATACCCAGCGTGCCCACGCTACCAATCCCGAGAGTCCCAACGCCATCAGCGGCAAGGGTTTCAATCGATCCCATCGCGCATATGCCCGAGGTGCGGACGAACACTACTATATCCATTATGGGGCGTATGGCTACTTCCGGAACTACCAGGATCGCACTGGCAACAGGAACTGGACCGAGGAGGTGGACGGATTGGAATCCGTCTATAAAGCCGAAATCAATCTCCAGAGACCGACACTGGCAAAATTTTACGGGGACGCGGATGACCACCCCTTTTCCTGGCCGCCCCACCAGGTGCGCAAGGACGGATCGCCAGCCAGCGACATGACCAGGCGCTATGATTCAGGCTGGAACATGTTTAACTGGGGACCGGGTCGGATTACCGCTCGGGCTAGCCATGCCTACACCAACTATGGCGATGCCCATGGAGAAAAGATGCTGCGTTTTCTGGCGGGCCGATTCCTTGAGCAGACCGGTGGCGATCCGGGCCAGATAAAGACCGGCTATCGCATGGGGGATTTTCGCTCGGGCTGTGTCAACCCCCGGGGTCCGGGCAACGCGGGCTGGGGCGAGCCGAATATCTGGCACATCGGTCACGCCGCGATGGCGGCCATGGTTGACGAGGAGTATCGCGACATGCTTGAGCGCATGGCCGAAGCGCTCAGGGACTTCGACACCGAAGGCAACCCGCAGCTTCGCCTGGCACAGGCCTATTACCTGCTTCACCTGACCGGCGGGATGAATTTCCGCATTGATTGATTACCGCAAAGAACACAAAGAAGGGAACATAAGATAAACCACTGATTTTCACTAATAGTCACTAATGGGAATCGGCGACATTGACCATGGCCTTCATGCCGATGATGCGGTTGACACTGCCATGCACGCGGATAGGTCCGGAGAGCCGGTAGACCGCGTGGCCGGTGGCGTCGGTCGGGCGGGGAAAATACACCGTGCCCCCCCCCCGCTGGCGGCGGCGCGGTCGATGGCTGCCGTGCGTACGTGACAGCGCCGGCTGCAATCGCGGCGGTGGTGGCGATAAGACAGAAGCCGAGAAAAAGTATTTCTTGGTACGTTTATGGGTAGCTGCGAGTCCGAGCCAGCCCCAACATGCGAAGCGTGCTGTAGCGACTGGGAGAGACATCGTAGATAAACCAGCTCTTGCCTGGATTGGACTTCTTGGCAATGCCGGCAACACCGAGATGGCGGATGACTGGCTCCCCTGACCCTGACATAAGGCTACCTGGCGCAGTTTTTTGACGAATGACTGGCTTGCGGGATGGTCAAGAAGCAAGCCTCATACTTTATAAGGAGTGGTGTCGACCGCTCCCAATGCAATACGCAACCCATAAGAAAGGAAACCAAATCATGATTACACAAAAACAGACTAACATCAGAAGCAAGCGTAGTTTTTCCATTCTGAAATTGACCGCTTTTGCGGCCACCGCATGGTTGTTTATGGCTTCGGGTCTTTTCGCGGAGAATCTGATAAAAAATGCTGAATTCGCCACCGACGATAGCGGGCAGGCGCAGGACTGGAATTACACCGCCGGCGCGCCAGCATTCGTGTCCGTCCACGAGGAAGACGGCAGGAACTTCTTGCGCATATCCCGCGACCAGCCTGGCGCGGCAGCCATATTTCAGAACATTCCGGTGAACCCAGCCGACGGGGCCTTGATTGTCTCGGTGAAGATGCGGGCGGAAAACCTGGTTCCGGGCGAGGCCGGCTGGACCGGCGCCCGCTTCGCCATGGAGTTTCGCGACGCTTCGGGAAGCCGAACCGGCGGCTGGCCGGCCTCGCCGAGGTTGCGGAAACCGACGGATGGCTGGCAACTGTTCGAGTCCCGGGAAATAATCCCGCCTGACGCCAAACACCTCAACCTGCAGCTTGGCATGTGGCGTTCGTCGGGAACAGTGGATTTCACCGATATTTCGATTGAGGTCGATGAAGACTACGAAATACCCAGCGAGGTAAAACCGGAAGTCGAGGGTATCGTCCCGATCACCACCGGCGAGCAAACGGCCTGGAGTACTCGCTCTATCCCTCCGCCGATCAAGATTGACGGCGCCAGCCTGAGTGAACCCGACGAGACCGTCTTCCTCTATGTCGCCCCCGATGGCGACGACGGCAACGACGGACTTATGCAGGCGGCACCGCTGGCCACCCTGGCGGCGGCCTTGAACAAGGCGACTCCATTGCTGAACCGGGGCGAGGCGGTTGGCATTCGCCTGGCATCCGGCGTGTATCGGGAGGACGATTTGTCACTCGGCCGACTCCAGCCGAAAGGCAGGCAAACCATGCTTATTATAGAAGGCGAACAACCGGGCGCTGTTTCGATTCGCGCCTCCAGCGTGTACGACGATTGGCGCGCTGTTGGCAACGGCAGATATGAAACCGCGTTCGATAAGAATATTGAACCCAGTACTTCCGCCTGGGGACAAACCGAACCGATCCTGCTGCGCCGCGAAATGGTTTTCATTGACGGCGAACCCTTGCGACAGGTGCTGACGGAAGAGAAATTGATCCCAGGTCGATTCTGGGTGGACGATGCGAACCGGCGCCTGGTCATTTACCCGAAAGAGGGAATAGACCCCCGCCAGCGCCTGGTCGAGGTGGCGGATTCTGAACCGGGCGGGCGACGCTCGATTTTGGACATCTCCGACAAGCCCAATGTTATTCTTCGCAACCTCGAGTTCGCCCACGACAATCAGCGCCTGCACAATACGTTCGCCGTCCGAGGCACCAGCAATCTGCTGATTGAAAACTGCCGTTTTGTCCACAACAACTCCGGCGGCCTGGGGCTTAACGACGCCGAAAACGTCACTATCCGCAACAGCCAGATCAACCACAACGGCGGCCTCGGCCTGTTCGGCTGGCGCGTCCGCAATCTGCTGATTGAGGATTCCGAGACCAATTACAACAACTGGCGCGGCAATGCCGGCGGCTACAATGCCTGGTCGGTGGCCGGGATCAAACTGCACTGGGTCGAACACATCCGCCTGGACAACTACAGGGCCGTGGGCAATCTGGCTCCCGGGTTCTGGGTCGATCTGTGGTGCTACCATATTGAAATCGAAAACAGCCATTTCGAGGACAACGCCCTGGAAGCCGCTGTTTTGCTGGAACTGGCCCAGCATATCGACATCGGCAATTCCCGCTTTGTTCGCAACGCCGAAGCGATTCGCTTTCACGACGCCAATGAAGTCCGGGTTGAGAACAGCGAATTTATCGGCAACGCGGTCACCTTCATGGTGTACTCCAGCCGCCAGGTCTTAGTCGGCGGCGCCCCTGGGTCGCAGCGGGGGAATATGCCGGGACGCTATATTCCCAATGCCAATTTCACCCTGGAGAACTCCTCGGTCAGGGTTGAAGACCGTCCGGAATGGCAAACCCGCACGGAAGCCGAGATCAGCAGCTTCCTGCAATTTTACAGCATCGGCTATCCGCCGTTCTTCCATGTTGCCAACCGGGCGGCAGAGGAAACGTTCTATCCCACCATGTCTGTCGAACAAGTCGAATGGGAAAATCCCATGGAGGAAAAGCCATTTGTCGGCCCGCACCGGGAGCGTTTGTCCGAAGCGGAATTCATCGAGGCGCTGGCGGATGGCTGGCAGCGCACCCGGGAATGGCGGCCTTCCTTGAACCTCGGCAAAAACACCCTGCCCGTTCAGGACACTTCCCGCCACGAGCCGATCAGACACTTCCAGTATCTGGCCATTCTCAATCCGTACTTAAGCCTTAAAACGGAGGACAACTCGTCTTTCGTTCGCATTGAACAGCCTTTTTTGAGAAGTCGCCAGGCGCTCTTTGCCGATCTGGCCCTGCCGGAAAATGCCCGCTCGGTCTCCGCCCGGGTACCCATGCGCCTGAACGATCTCTCTCCCGGTGAGCAGGCCTGGCAGGTGCCGCGCTGGGAGATCTTCGCCACTGACATCGACGGCAATCGCGTTGGACAAGAGCGGGGGGTCAGGTTCACCAACCTCAACCGTTGGGAAACGGCTGAATTGACTCTGGAAATCCCGGAAGAGGCCACCGGCCTTCACCTGCGATTCGTAACCCATCATGTCGGCTGCATCTGGGATATCGGCAACGTCGAGCTGAAAATTGAATAGGAATTAATAATGTCTAAACCAAATAGAGCCGCCTGGCTCAAAAAAGCCAAATGGGGCGTGTTCTGCCACTACCTGGCCGACACGGCAGGCCAGCGAACCCCGTTGAATCTCGACAGCGACACCTGGAATCGCCAGGTGGAATCGTTCGATGTCGAAGCACTGGCGAAGCAACTTCAGCAAATGGGGGCGCCGTATTTCTGCATTACCCTGGGGCAGAACTCCGGCTTTTACTGTTCGCCCAATCAAACCTACGATGAATTGACCGGCATAAAACCTTCCCGGCTGTCGAACCGCGATCTGATTGCCGATATTGCCCGGGCGCTGGAGGGTACGGGTACCAGGCTGATGGTCTATCTCTCATCCCACGCCCCGAGCAATCACCGCGAAGCAGTTGAAGCCCTGGGCTGTACGCCTCCCTGGGATGCCCGCGCCTGGGGATTGGAGCCCGGGAAATATCTCGCCGCCGCGAATGCGGATGCGAGGCTGACCGGTTTTCAACGCAACTGGGAGGCGGTGATTCGAGAATGGTCCGAGCGCTGGGGATCATCCATCAAAGGCTGGTGGATTGATGGATGCTTCTATGCCGATCAAATGTACCGTTTCCCCGATCCGCCCAACTTTGCCAGCTTGGCGGCGGCGGCCAGAGTCGGCAACCCGGAAAGCATCATCGCTTTTAACGGCGGGACAAAACTGCCGGTGATCCCCCTTTGCGAGGAAGAGGATTATACCGCCGGTGAGCTGAACAGCAATCTGCCGGT
>SLNM01000143.1 GCA_007133055.1 Lentisphaeria bacterium | reverse complement strand
TTGTCCTGGGGTGAATCTCAGCGAGTCGCACTGGTGCGTACACTTTGCCAGCCTTTTGAATTAGTTTTGCTCGACGAACCGTTCAGCCATCTTGATCCGGCCAACATCGAAGCCGCCTGCGAAGTGATTGACGAAGCCTGCCGTGTTCGCGGAGCGGGGATGATCCTGACCTCCCTGGGGTATGAATATCCGCTGCCCATCGATTGCCGGCTCAGTCTTTAGACTGCTTAATTCATGAGCCAAGTTTGCCGCCTGACCACTTGTTTTTAAAAGAGCTTAATCGTTTTTGCATTATCCATTGAATTAATCAGGCTAGACTGGCAATGAGGGAGTGCGTGATTATCTTAATCAATACCGTTTGTCATGTGGTTTTATATTGCATCGTCAGGGAATTGCGAAATAGGCGAATCGAGCCGATCGTAGGTCGAGTATCTGACTCGACCTGCCTCGACGCCCATGGTCGACTCGGATAGTCGACCTACAAAATTCACATTTCGCAATTCCCCAGAAGATTTAATGCAGGAGAAAAAGCAATGCTGCCATTATCAATGTCGGGTCTGTATCGGAGAATTATTCTTGTCGCTTCGGGTTTGCTTGTGTTCGCCGCCGTCAGCGCGCCGGCCCAGCCGGCGGAAGTTGTGGTTCGCAAGCCTGGAGTGGAGGAGAACCCCACTTTGGTGATGCAATCCTTCGAGGGGCCGGGAGAGGTCGGCCGCCTGCTGCGTCAAACCTTGATTCGCTGCAATTGGTTCCGGGTTGTGGAAGAGGGTCCGGCGGATTATCAGGTGCGTGGTCTTTGGCGCGAGGAGGGGGAGCTGGGACGATTGCGCCTGACGGTATCCAGCGGCGGGCTGAGCGTCCTTGACTTTGTCACCGACCCAAATGATCCGCGGACAGCGGTCTATCGTGGGGTTGACACCCTGCTCAACCGTCTGTTCGAAGTGCCGGGTATCGCCTCCTCCCGTATCGCCTTCGTGATGGGCGATCAGCGTCGCAAGGAAATACATACCATGAATTTTGACGGCAGCCAGGTGGTCAGGGTGACCAACAACAACTCGATTTCCACCGAGCCCGCCTGGTCGGGCAACCGCGTTGACCAATTGTTCTATACCTATTACGAACCGATGCGGATGTCGATTATGATGGTCGACCTGAGAGCCGGGCGGCAGCGGCGAGTCGCTCGTTTCAGCGGTCTCAACGCAGGAGCGCGAGTAGCGCCAGACCAGCGTTCGCTGGCTCTCTGCCTGAGCCGGGACGGAGCGGTCAACCTGTATGTCATGAATTTGGAAAGCGAGCAACTTAGGCAGCTTACCAGCGACCGCTCGGTGGTGTCCTCGCCGGCATGGTCCCCGGACGGCCGCACCATCTGCTATGTATCCGATCGAAATGGTCGCCCGCATCTGTATCTGATGCCGGCCGAGGGAGGAAGGTCGCGGCGACTCCTGCGTGAGTTCGACGAAGCAGTCGAGCCCGATTGGTGCCCGGTATCCAACCAGGTTGCCTTCGCCACCCGGATCGAAGGTCAATACGTGATTGCGGTGATCGATATGAACGAGGGTGAACCGGCGCGAAGGCGGATCGTGGTCAAAGGGGAGGGCGACTGGGAATCGCCGTCCTGGGCGCCGGACGGGCGGCATTTGGTCTGCACCCGCCGGGTGGGGCGGCAGCGGCAGTTGGTCATGGTCGATACCTGGCTGGGAGGCGTGCTGCCGATTAGCCGTGCCGGCAATCTGGAATTGGCCGACTGGTCAGGATTGCAGGAGTGAACAGTAAGATAGGCGCAAGGTAACCCGACAATTAACCAGACCTCGCTTATTTGCACAAGGGGGTGGCAAGTTGAGACCCGGAATGGAAAATACCCAAATACCCAGTTTCAAGGTTGCGCCTGGTCGGCGGTGATGCCTTGAACCAGGGTGAAGGGGATGGCTTTTGGGCGGTGCGGTCGGTTCCGATTCTTTGCGGAGATTTTTGCCAGTAGCATGGCCGTGGCTTCGGCACCGACTTTCTGCTCCGGGATTCTGGCGATGGTGACCAGCCCCAGGTCGGAAAGATCCGGCTGCCGGGCCATGAAAGTGGCAAGCGCAATGTCCCGGGGAATATCCAGGCCGAGTTGACGTGCGACCTGGGCGGTCGGAGGCAAATTGCTGTCGCTGTAAGCAATGATGGCGGTCGGTGGTGCTTCCGCTTCGGCGAGGAGCTTTTGGATGGTATAAATTCGCGGGTCCATGTCGAGCTTGAGTGCCTCATTGTCGGCCAGCCTGGCCACCTGCGGCTTGAGACCGGCTTCGTGCATGGTTTGCAGATAGCCCTGACAGCGGTCATGGGCGCTGTAGTGCCAGGTGGCGGGGTCGCCGCGATGTGAGATGTCGAGGTAGCCGATCCTGCGATGCCCGCTCTCAACAAAATGTCGGGTCAGCATGGCGGCGCCATTCACATCGTCCGGATGTACACAGTCCGAATCCATCTTGCTGTTGAGCCAGACGCAGGGCAGAAGATTGCTTCGTATGACTTCGACTAGAGGCGTAGGAATATGGTGGGTGTAGTTGACCAGCAGACCGTCAGCCGATGCCTGGCTCAAGGCATTGGGAACTCCCCAGGTTTCAATCAGGGCACTGTCGGGAAGCATCGAGAGCGAGAGTGAATAATCGTTCTTCATCAGGATGTCGTGAATGCCGCGCAACATCAGAGGACTGAGGGTGCTGTATCCCTCTTCCGTACTTAACAGCAAGTAGACATTCTGAAATCTTCCCGTCACCATGGATCGGGCTGCGAGGTTGCGCCGATAGCCCATCTGCCGGGCCGTCAGATGAATTTTTTTGGCCAGTTCCTCGCGCACACTAAAACTATACTTGCTGCTGCCCGGATTGGGGTTGTGCAGCACGCGCGACACAGTCGAACGATTGACTCCCAGGCGGTCGGCAATCTGCTGTAAGGTTGCAGGCATGGTGTTCTTCCCCGATTGCTTGGATTAAAATAGCTTGGTTTTTCATTGTGGCCAGTCCGGGATTGGCTGTGCAAACCGAGACATGGGCGAGGCGCCGTAATGCGTCAGCGAAAGGCCGAGAGCAGCCGGATCTCATGCCGGTTGACGGTTACGGACGACGATTGCGAAATAATCGTCCACCTTAACCGCCTGCCAAGCCGCAGGCCACGCGAAGGCTGGTCGCCCGTACCCGTAATCGTTTTCCGATTGTTTGTTTCAAGTGATGCACCTTTGACTGACGCATAAGCTCTATTTGCGCTTGTGTCCTGACGGATTATTGTGTACCCATGACGAGCATTCTGGTGATTATTATTCTGCTGCTGGTACTGGCCGGTGGTTTCTTTGCCGCCTGCGAGACGGTGGTTGTTTCCGCCAGCCGGGCGCGGTTGCACCAGCGTACGGAGAGCCGGGACAGCGCGGCGGCCCGGGCGGTCAGGTTGTTGAAGCGGATGGAAATGGTGCTGGGCACCACCCTGGTGGGAACCAATCTAATGATGGTCAGTGCCACCACTCTGGCTTCATGGCTGATTGCCGGCATGCTGGCCCGTCATGGCCTGGGCGGCGAATGGGAGCACCTTCTCAACCTGGTGGTTATGACTCCCTTGGTTTTAATCGTCGCCGAACTGACTCCCAAGGCGATCGGACGATTGCACGCTGACTCGCTGATTACTCTGGCCGCTCCGGTTCTGGCCTTTTTTCAGATTCTTTTCTACCCGGTAGTGGCGGGAGCCGGCTGGTTTGGAAGTCGGTGCGCCCGCCTGTTAAGTGGTGGCCGGGCCGAAGGTTCGGGGCGGATTACGCGCGAAGACTTGCAGGCCACGGCGCTGGCGGCGGCCGAGCACGGGATAGTGGAGGCGGAGGCCGGAGCGATGATAGGCACGGTTTTCGAGCTGGAGCGCCGGCCATTGTCGGCGGTCATGGTGCCTTTGATTGATGTTGTGGCACTTTCGGAGGAGGCTTCGGTGGCTGAGCTGGCGGCGGCGGCGTCCCGTTTCGGGGTCACACGCTTTCCCGTCTATCGTGGTAGAATCGACGAAATCATCGGGCTGGTCAGCCTGCGCCAGGTATTGTACGGCATCGGTGAATTGTGGGAGGCGGAATCTGAACAGGCGCTGCAACGGCCGATCAAGCCGTTCGTCGACTACGATGTTCTCATGGTGCCGGAGTTCAAGTCGGCGGCGTCGCTGCTGTACGAGCTGCGCTATCGGCCTCAGCCGATGGCAATCGTGGTCGATGAGCACGGGGGGGTGGTGGGCATTGCTACCACCGAGGACTTGGTCGAAGAGCTGGTGGGGGAGATTCGCGATGAAAGGGACCAGGAACAGGACGGCCTGGTGCGGGTGGCCGAGAGTGTCTACGATTGCGATGGCAAGACGGAAATTCGCATCCTTAATGCAGCATTGGGAACCGAGTTTGAGAGCCGGGACTTTGAAACGGTGGCCGGACTGGTGCTTAAACTGGCCGGCCGAATCCCTGGAACGGGGGAGTGTTTTCGCTTTGACGGCTTTGAAATAGAGGTGCTCCAAACTACCGGGCGAAGAATAGTCAAACTGCGTTTTCGGCGTTTGCCAGAGCCAGCGGCAGAGCGTGACCGGGGCGGCTGACAAAGTCGAATTCAACCTCGAATATCGACTCCAGAACACGGGGTCGGAAAAGTGCTTCCGGACGGTCGGCAAAAACCAGGTGTCCCGCCTGCAAAGCGACAACCCGGTCACTCCAGGCCACGGCGCTGTTCAGGTCGTGATATACTGCTACAATGGTGGCCTGCCGCTGCCGGTTCTGACGGCCGAGCAGGTGCAGAATTTCGCTCTGGTGCCGGTAGTCGAGAAAAGTGGTCGGTTCGTCGAGCAAAATAATGTCGGCTCCCTGGGCGATGGCGGCGGCAATGAACACTTTTTGTCGTTCGCCGCCGCTGAGCGTGTTCATCTGACGGTGCCGAAAAGGTTCCATCCGAGTTTGCCGGAGTGCTTCCTCGATGATTTTAAGGTCTTCGCCGCCGACCGAGCTAAAAGGGGAGAGATGGGGATAGCGACCCATGATCACAAATTCCTCGACGGTGAAGGGCAGGTGACGGGCGTCGGCCTGTGGGACATAGCTGACATAGCGGGCCGCCCGGCGGGAGGGGATGCAGTCCAGTGCTTCGCCGTGCAGGCGAATGGCTCCCCGCCAGTCGGTGTGGATTTTGGCCAGGCATTTGATCAGACTCGATTTTCCAGCCCCGTTCTGGCCGATTATTGAAATATATTCGCCCGCCTTGATCGACAGCGAGATTTCGTGCAGAATTTGAGCCTGCCCCAGGCGCAGCGACAATTTTTCAATTTCAATCAAAGCCATCGGGGACACCATTTGTTCGCCCTGGTTTTTTTATGCTTTTCATAAAGCTTTCGAGGCTGCCATACGGCGTAGCCCGGCTAATTCATGCGAATTCGACCAGGACTGTAATCTTTGGACTTCCGATTGGCAAGCTCGGCGCATCGTAGTGCGTCAGCGAAAGGCGGCGAGTGGCCGGATCTCATGCCGGTTGACGTGTACGGCGACGCGTACGGATCACGTAGGGGCTCCCCTTAGTCCACCTGCCTGCGCCGCCGCGCGGCAGGCAGGCCGTACACGTCGCCGTACGCGTCGTCCGAATGCAATCGGATGTTTTTTTGCCCCATAGGGGCACTGCATATCAGGCCGGGGCATCGCCCCGGTTTATGAACAAACCATGACATTACGCGCTGAAAGCGCAACGCATAGGATTTACAAGAACGTAAATATAACCACGTTTGTGTCCAAACCGGCGCGAAATTTCCACCTTTCACTGGCGGAATACTGGCGTCAACCGGCATCCCGTGAATTTTCTTTGTTTAGGGTTATGTTACTGCGGAAACCAGTTCCACTCGCCATGTTGTTTTGGGGGGTGCTGCCCTGGAAAACACGCTTGGAGATGGCTCGATGAAAGAAAAATCTTGCTCCGGCGCGAAGGCGGCGGACCGAGCTGCGCCGGTGATTGCAGTAGAGGAATGCAAAGCCTGCGGCCGCTGTGTCCGGGCCTGCCCGGAAGGTCTGTTGTCGATGAGCAAGCAATTTAACCGGCGTGGCTATCGTTATGCGGAGTATGCAGGCCAGGGTTGCACTGGCTGCGGCCTTTGCTTCTTCAGTTGTCCGGAACCGCACGCGCTCAAAGTGATAAGGCCGGAGAGAAAACAATAGTTGGCGTTGCAGCGACAACGGCGGCTCCGATGTTTTAAGTCCGTACCGCCACCGACGCGGCGGCAAGGTTGAGGAAAGGTGATTATACAGTGACGACGACACGTCTGGTCAAAGGCAATTCGGCGGTGATCGTCGGTGCTCTGTACGGTGGTTGCGAAGCTTTCTTCGGCTACCCCATCACCCCGGCCAGCGAGATTCTGCATGATGCCTCGCTTTTTTTTCCCAGGGTGGGACGAGTTTTTCTGCAGGCCGAATCGGAACTGGCGGCAATGAATATGGTTTACGGTGCCTCGGCCGCCGGTCGCCGTGCCATGACCGCCTCTTCCGGCCCGGGAACCAGCCTGATGCAGGAAGCTTTCTCATATATTGCGGGCGCCGAGCTGCCCTCGGTCATGGTCGATATCGTCAGGGCTGGACCGGGACTGGGTAATATCGGACCGGAACAGTCGGACTACAACCAAATTGTCAAGGGCGGTGGACATGGCATCTACCGCAATATCGTCCTGGCCCCCGCCTCGGTTCAGGAAATGTGCGACATGACCCGTCAGGCCTTT
>SLNM01000169.1 GCA_007133055.1 Lentisphaeria bacterium | reverse complement strand
GGAATGGTGACTCCGGTCTTTTTTTTGGTGGTGCCGTGCCGGCCATAGGCGAAGGCGATCCGGAGTGGCGCAACGTAACCTGCGACGGCTTGTTGAGACGTGTCGATCCTTAAAATCACGCGACATCGAATAGGTGGGCGTGTGCGAATTCCACAACCGATGATTTTCTGAATGTTGAATCAAGCTGCAGTCCCGAAGCAGCAGTGATGATATAGATCCGTCTCGGAGCAACACCGATTTGAAAAACCGTTCCCTCTCTCTCGAAATCGCTTCTGTTGACATTGTGCAGAGGCGCACCAAAAAGACGCAGCGCCCGAAGGACTCGATCAGCATTGTCAGGCGCCGGCATCACCCAGATGTCGATATCCATCGTCGCGCGTGGATATCCGTGGGCGGCAAGCGCGTAGGCTCCGACGAGAAGGAAACTAACCTTCTCGTCGACCAAGGCCTGCAACATGTCTCTGTAGTCTTCGTTCAGCATCGTGATGCTTGCTCAATGAAGTGACTTCACGGGTCAACGGCCAAACCAAGCCGATGCGTTCTGCCGGTGTTCCGGGTACAACGTCATCACGTGGGGTGTCCGTCATGCGTCGCGTGATGGTATGTGTCTTTTTCACGATGTCAGAATACCACTTCGCTTTCGCTTCGTCCGCAACAACTTAATCGTCTTTCCCCAACAGTATTATTGGGCTTTAGACAAAGGGCAGGACATCAAGTCGATGCAATTGCATTCCGGGATAGCCGAATTCGCATGAATTAATCAGGCTAGGGCGCATGCTGCCGAGGGTGAGGGATCGCGCTTACATTGTGTTCAGGGATCATGCCAGTGCCTTAAACACCCAGTCCGGACGCTCTTCATCGGGGGCGGCTTCGGCCAGAACTCGGCTGGTGACTCCACTGAGCAGCAGTCCCGAGCGCAAACCTGCCAGCCTGGCTCCGGCGATGTCGGATTTCAATGAATCGCCCAGCATCAGGACTTGATCCGCCGATAAATCGGGGATGCCCCAGCAACGTCCGATGTGCTCGAGTGCCAGGCGAAAAATTGCCCGGTAGGGCTTGCCCAGATATATCGGCTCGACTCGGACCCCGGCCTCGGCCAAAATACCAGCCAGAAACCTAGCCTTGCCACCGGCGCCAATGCCGACCTCGCCATTGACTCCGTTCGGCCAGTAGCTGTCGGGATTGGGTACGATCATCATCTTGTCCGGGGCGCTGAGCAGAGTGTTGAGCGCCAGGTTCAAGTACCGCTGCCAGTCATAATATCCCTCCCCGACAATGATTCCGGCGCACTGTTCGAGCTGGCCGGGATCGTTGGTGATGCGCAACCCCGCTGTGTCGGCATAGTTTGGACGGCCAAGATCGCCCATTACAAAAAAAAGTTTTTGCCCCAGTTCGGGATGCCGGGCCAGCTCGTCAAGTGCCATGCCGCAAGAGACAATCTCCTCCGGCTGCACACTTAGCCCGGCCTGTCCCAGCAATCGACTTTTCTCCTGCGGCGAACGGTTGCCGTCATTGGTCAGCAGGCAAAAAGGAAATCGGCGGTGCCGCAGCCAGTCAAGAGTGTCAGCCGCCCCCGGCAAAGCCCGCTCGCCCGCAACCAAAGTGCCGTCGATGTCCATTAATATAGCCTGAAACCTCTGGTAATTATCCTTCCACCAGGGGAGAAAGCAAGATTTCATTTTATAACCTTCCTGAACCGGATTTCTTTTGAGTTCAACCTTTAGCATGACTAACGCATTACGGTACTCCAGGAACTCTGCTTGCCATGTTGACAGTCAGAGATTATTGTAAAGGCTCAAAAGGATTTTTCACTGTGATTATTGTAATCAAACCCAATACTCCGCCTGACGGGATTGAAGAGGTGCGCCGGCACGTCGTCGGCCTGGGCTATGAACCTCGTCTGATTCAGGGGGTTCAAAGAACCGTGATCGCGGCTATCGGCGATGAGACCGAGCATCCCTCGCTGGAAACCCTCAAGGGTATGCCCGAAGTGGAGAACGTGCTGCCGATCCAGAAGCGCTACAAGCTGGCCAGCCGCGAATTCCACAGCGCCAACTCGGTGGTGCACATTGGCGGCCATCCTCTTGGACAGGGTGCGTTTCAGGTGATTGCCGGCCCCTGCGCAGTCGAAAGCTTGGCGCAAATCAGAGAAAGCGCCCGTGATTTGTCGGCGGCCGGCGTCGGCATTCTGCGCGGCGGCGCCTTCAAGCCTCGCACCTCGCCCTATGATTTTCAAGGACTGGCTGGCAAGGGTCTCGAACACCTGGCCCGGATGAAGGATGAATTCGGCCTGGCAATTGTCACGGAAGTTATTGGTGTGGAGCATATAAAAAGAGTAGCAGCGGTTGCGGACATGCTGCAAATCGGTGCCCGCAACGCTCAGAACTATCATTTGCTGGAAAAAGTCGCCGACTGCGGCAGGCCAATTCTCCTCAAACGCGGCATGGCCTCGACCATCGATGAATGGTTGTCCGCCGCCGAATATCTGATGGTGCATGGTTGCGAGAACGTAGTTCTCTGCGAGCGCGGCATTCGCACCTTCGAAACCGCTACACGCAATACCCTCGATCTAAGCGCGGTAGTCGTGGCCAAGCAGGAATCTCACTTGCCGGTCATGGTCGACCCGTCGCACGCCTCCGGCAATCGCAAGCTGGTTCTACCTTTGGCTCTGGCCGCCATTGCCGCCGGCGCCGATGGCCTGGTGATCGAGGCTCATCCGCAGCCACTCGAAGCCCGCAGCGATGCCGGACAGCAGATCGCCAGCGATAAGTTTAAGCGGGAAATAATCGAAGTTATTCGACCGTGGGTTGAACTGGCGGGAAAAACTCTTAACCCGTAGCATGTCGCCAATCCTAAGGCGGATTCGGGGTTCGTGGTTCAAACTGGACAATGGCCTGGCCTGGCCGTCGGGGCTATCATTGCCGCATCCGAATTGCGGTTTCGAATCGGCAGCCATCCCGGCACGTTGTATCCGCGATGGATTGACACTTCGTCAAACCAAATTATCTTATCTATCGCAAACCTGCTGGAACCTTTGTACCAGTGGGCTTGTCCCATTGCCGGAGTGGCGGAATTGGCAGACGCGCTAGACTCAAAATCTGGTTAGGGCAACCTAGTGTGGGTTCGAGTCCCACCTCCGGTACCATCCCTATGGTCGAGTCGGATACTCGACCTACGGGCATGGTCGAGTCGGATACTCGACCTACGGGCATGGTCGAGTCGGACAGCCGACCTGCGATAAAGGATTGCGAAGCTTCCTTTGCTCTCAACAAAACCAAGGACAATACCATGAGTGAAAAAATTGCCGAGGCGACCGATAAGGATTTCCAGGAAAAGACGGAAAAAGGCACGGTGCTGGTAGATTTCTGGGCCACATGGTGCGGCCCGTGCCGGATGCAAGGTGAGATTCTGCAAGGCATGGTTGGCAAACTGCCGGACAACGTACGCATTGTCAAGGTCAATGTGGATGAAGCCGGTGAAACTGCCGCCCGCTTCGGGGTGCGCTCGATTCCCACATTGCTTGTCATGAAGGACGGCGAGAAAGTGCAGGAGTTCGTTGGTGTTCAGGATGAAGCAAGCCTAATCAAAGCTCTGTCTTGAAGAAAGCAACAAAAATATCCATTAGAATTGCCGCGATCGTCCTGTTTGGTGCTTTGGTCGGCGGTGGCTTGGCTTGGTTAAGCTACTGTCACGGCGGCACCTGCCAAATATTGGCCAGTCCCTGGCGAGGATTTCTGGTTGGCGGCCTGATTGGAGGCTTGGCGGCCTCCTCTCAACTGCCGGGAAAACCCAAGCGAGAGAGAAAGCATCATGCCGATTTATGAATATCGCTGCGAACACTGCGGGCATCGCTTCGAACGGCTGCTGCGCACTGCCGATCAGGAACCCGGCGCCTGTCCACAGTGTCTTGAACCAAGCTTGAAAAAGATGTTTTCAACATTCAGTCCGGCCTCTGCGAATCCTCCTTCGCCATGCGCCTCCGCCTCGCAATGCCCGGCGGCCACCGATGGTGGTTGCGCCGGTGGCTCCTGCCCTTTCTAGTGTCGTGTCACGCTTCAAAAGTTACATTGGATGGGACTATTTTGGATGCAGACAAGTTTTGACCAAGCGTGTGCATACCATGACGGTCTGTGCATGTTTAGTCGGAGCTTGTCTGCGCCGAAAGAGTCCCACCCTGCAGGGCAAGGGTCTTCTGGCGCACAGCAACCGTGAATCCGACAGTATATCCCGGCATGAAAACTCCTACAACCACCGAAACCCTGTTTTGGCGCCGGCTCAGCTCGGGTCTGGCCGGGCTTGTAGCTGTCAGCATGCTGACGGTTATGCCCCGCCCCGCCTGCGGTCAGAGCTCGGCTCTTGAAAGCATGGTCGAGAATCTAACCAGCGGAGTGCAGCGCATCGTACTGGAGAATCGTCAGTTGCAACAGGAACTGGAGCGCCTGGAAAATCTATTGACGGAGTCCAGAAGGGAGCTTGACGGATATCGAGTACTGGCCGCGCAGGTGGAGCCGCTTCTGGAAGACAACCGATTCTTGCGCAGCCAGTTGCGCGTGGCGCGGCAAAGAGTGGCCAGGTTAAAGGAGGAGGTGGACAGCTTGTGGGAGAGCGGGGGGCTGACTGCCAAAGAGCAACGCTTGACTCGGGGACTGGAGATGGCGGAAAGCGCCCGCCGGCAATTGGAGGAAACGGTCGAGGAATTGCTGCAACAGCGGACCATCTTCGACCAGCGCCTCCAAACCGCCAGTCTGGAACGGGAAATAGCCAATCGCCAAAGTCAGCAGTACGAACAACAAATGCAGGCGATGGCCGAAGAGAACCGGCGACTGCGCCGGCAGTTGGACAGCCGCCGCCCACCCCCGCCCAGGACGGTTGCCGAAGCAGTGGCTGAACTCGACTTCGAAATGCAGGAACTGAGATTTATCAATGTCGCCCTCTACCGGGAAAGACAATCCTTGGAAAGCCAGCTTGATGAAACCCGAAAAGCGATCGGCGCACAGCGAGACATGATCGCCGAATGGCAGCGTCGAGCAGCTCAATTGGAGGAGGAACTGGAAGCTCTGACCGATGAGCGGGACGGACTGGCCCGTCGCAATCAGGAAAAGCTGCGCCTGCTTCGGCGTCAGGAAGAGGAGCTGGCCCGGCTCGAGCAGGCCGCCGCGCTAAGCCCCGGACATTTGGCGATATTTTTCGATTTCAACCAGGCCGGCAAAGACACTCTCTCCCTCGACGCAAACGGGGATGAAACGGCGGAACTTGACCCGCGCCGGCTGGTTGCGGAGGGTGAAGAGTATCAAAAATCTCTGCGCCGCCTTGCCGCCCGTGCCATGGTGGAACGGGACACAGAGACCGCCGCCCGTTTTTTGCAGCAGATACTGCAATCGTCCCCCGAGGATCTAACCTCGCTGCTTGCGCTTGCCACGATACGCCTGCACCAGGATCAGGCCGCCGCCGCCCTCCCCCTGCTGCAACGGGCCAGCCGCCTTGACCCCGAGAACTCCAATACCCTGCGGCAATTGGGCATAGTCAGTCTCAGCCTCGGGCAGTCGGAGAAGGCGGAAGCCAGTTTTCGCAAGGCGCTGCAAATCGATCCGGAGGATCAGGTTTCAGCCTATAACCTGGCTCTGTTACTGGCCGCCATGGAGCCGCCGCGAATGGAGGAAGCCCGACGATGGTACAGCCAGGCTCGCGATCTTGGCGAGGCCGGAGAATCGCGCCTGGACCGCCTGTTTCACTATCGCACCGAGGAAACCACTGAATGAGCAACGGACATCCCTCGTGTTACAAAGATTGTGGCGAATGATCAGGGCTGGGACTATGGTGCGGCTGACGATAGCGTCGATCATTATATGGCGGAGGCAATTTGCCGGCGGTTTCAGGAATCGCGTCGCGCCGGCGGAGGGCGGTTAATGCGGGTGGCGGCGAAAGCGGCACCGAAGCCGTTGTCGATATTAACCACTGTAACCCCGGGCGCGCAGGAATTAAGCATCCCCAGCAGAGCGGCCAGGCCGGAGAAGCTGGCGCCATAGCCAACCGAGGTGGGGACCGCAATCACCGGGCAGGGTACCAAACCGCCGACCACCGAAGGCAGCGCCCCCTCCATGCCGGCAACCACAACGACCACCGCAGCCGACCGCAGACGCTCCCGGCAACTCAGTATGCGATGCAGACCGGCCACCCCAACATCGTAAAACCGCACCACCCGGCTGCCCATCACCTCGGCGCAAACCGCCGCTTCCTCGGCCACCGGCAAATCGCAGGTTCCGGCCGCCACCACCGCCAGCGTGCCGCGACCGCTCACCGTGCGGTCACGATGGACATAGGCCACGCGCGCCTTCTCATGATATTGAAACTCCTGACAAACCCCGTGCAAAACTTCAGCCTGCTCGGGAGTGGCGCGAGTAGCCAGCAGATTGGGTGATTCAGACAGGAGCGCCGCCGAAACCGCGCGCAGTTGATCGTCGCTCTTGCCAGGACAATAAATCACCTCCGAAAAACCAGTGTTCCCAACCCTCTGCAAGTCGGGAAAAACTTCACTCATGCCTGAGGCTTGGATTTGCTCTTTCGCCATTGAACCTGTGCTCCTTGCCATGTTCGACTGAAAAATAATTGCGAAATACCGATAAACAAACCATCTTTCGAAAAACGGCGGAAGTTGCAATTAAATATTACACGGTTAGGTTAAAGTATTGCAGATACGATTTTCTCAGCTTTCCCCTGTCAACCAACATTTGGAGAGTGCAGGAATGC
>SLNM01000128.1 GCA_007133055.1 Lentisphaeria bacterium | reverse complement strand
GGCAATCTCGAGGTTCTTGTTGCTCCACGGGACATTCACGTGCCGGGATTCGAAATAGGCGCGATTGTCGCGCACCATGGTCACGCGGATATGGAAGCCGCCGCGCATCTGTTCGGTCACTTCCTGGGTGATCGCGACCTGCGTTTTCGCCGGGTCGGTCCAGTAGCTTTGCAGGATTCTGCCGCGGTGTTCGATCTCGACATAGGCGCGGGCGCGGTCGTAGCCACTGCCCCAAATGGCCACGAATTCATCGCCCGGCTCGACCGTCCAGGCGGGTGCTTCGAACAGGTGCGGCACCCGGAGCGCCAACTGGTCGGCCTCCGGAGCCAGAATGCGCAGCGGCAGCTCGGCGCGTACGGGTTTGCCGAAGCGATCCCGGGTTTCGAGCACGGCGCGGTAGGCGCCGACCGGCAGAGTGAAGCGGTGGGCGGCCTGTCCGCCCGGCGTAGTCGAGAATTCATGCTCCGCGATTTTTTCGCCGAGCGGCCAGGCGGCGGGATCCGACCGATCGGACGGATTCGCCTGATCAGCCGGATGAAGGTGCCGCGGTCTCTCCAGCCCAGCCCGTGCCACCGCATCGGGGGAGACCAGCCGGTAGACCGCGATTCGCCCGTCCGCCTGCTGCCCCTCGCCGTCGAGCGAGGTGGTGCGGATGGCGATTTCGAACGCTTCGTCCTCGACCAGCCAGTCGGGGGCGGAGAGCGAGGCGTTGAGGGCGGTGAAGCCGACATTGACGATGCGCCGGGCCGACCGGGTTTCGCCGGCTCCGTCGGTGACATCGGCATGAACCGTGAACTGGAAGGTCGGGTCGCCTTCCTCCTCGGCGGCCGGATCGGGGCGGGCGGTGAACTCGATACTGAAGGTGCCGTCCACTTCGGTTCTGGTTGTGCCGTGGGCGATTTCCTGCGCCTCGCGCTGCGGTGGTTGCCACCACCATCGGCGCCAATACCACCAACGCGGGTATTGGGTCTGCCGCACCACGCGCCAGCGCACCTGGGCACCGTCGGTGGGGGCGCCGGTATAGGCTGTGGCCTTGCCGGTCAGGCTGACCTGGTCGTCGAGCCGGGGGGCGGCGGCGGGCGGCTCGAGCGCCACCTGGAAGGTGGGGCGCTTGTATTCCTCGACATTGATATTTGTACGACCGTCCCCAGTGTGTATCGACATCCGGCCCATCAGCCGGTCGTGCGGCGCGGTGAAGCTGCCGCTGAAGGAGCCGAAGTCGTTGGCGCGCACCCTCTGCGTCGCGATTTCCCGGTTGTTCGCATCACGGAAAATCACCCTGACCGCCCGGTTCGGAATCACCTCGTAATTGTCCGTTCGATGATCGAAATCGATGCATATCCCCTTGAAATGGATGGTCTGGCCGGGGCGGTAGATGGCGCGGTCGGTGAAGAATACCGTGCGTCGGAAGCGTCCTTCTCCACCCCGAGGCCGGACTGAATACTGACTGGCGGCGGCCAGTTGCCGGCCGGGATCGCCGGCCAACACCACATGGCTGCGACCGCCGCCATGTTCTGTTACCCGGAACATGCCGTTTTCGTCGGTGCGGACGGTTTTGTATTCTTCGAGTTCAACTTCTCTCCATGGCTGCGCCAGCGCCCAAGTTCTTATCCGTATGCCTTCGACCGGATCGCCGCTGCGGGCGTCGAGCACCAGCCCCTGCAGCTCGGAGCTGCCCCCTTCGCTGCGCCAAATAATCGCCAGGTCGCTGACCCAGACGGGGGCGGCGGCGACGACGCTGCCCCGGCCTCTGAAATCGGGCTCGTGGGCGGCGACCAGCCAGTAGAAGCCGGGAGCCAGGTCGTCCGGTGCCGGCAGGGTTTCCGAACGCAGGCGGTAGTCCTCGGTGGCGGGCAGCTCGGCCGACCACTGGTGGGCGGGCTCGGCTTGCAGAATGCCCTCGCTAAGTTCATGCTGTCGAAAAGCCTGCTCTGGGTGTCGGTCAGGATATTTTTCCAGTGTTTCTTGCCAATCCCAGGGCACCAGCCGGAAATGGACTTCGGTGAGGTTTTTGTAGCTGATTTCGATTTCCTGTTGCGGGTCGTTCCAGACGCGCTCGCTGTTCAAGGTTGCGGTGGGGCGCTCGATCTCCTGCACCAGGTTGTAGCAGAGTCGGCCGCCGACCGATTCGGGGAACATCTCATGCCCGTGCAGGGCGATCTCGCGGGCTTCCACCAGCTCGTCCTCCTCGCGCAAAACCGAGGCCAGGTCATGCCGGGCGCGGGCCGAGACCTCGTGCTCGACGTGTTGCTCGATGAACTCGCGCAAGATCGCCTGGTAGCGTGCGTTCTTCTCGGTGCCGACAGCATGATTGTAGCCGAAGCGGAGGCGGTCCAGGTCATGGTCGATCAGGGCGTCCAGGTTCTCGGCTTCTTGGTGGAAGGCGAGCAGCTCGCGGTAGAGCTGGATGCCTTTGTAGATGGGGGAGTCGGTATCGGTGGTTTCGGCTTCCCAGTCGATGAATTCATCGAGCGGGGCGAAAACGGGGCTGTCGGCGGACAGGACAAAGGCGTCCTGCGGCCGGGCGGCGGCCTGTTCGCCGCTGCTGTAGAATTTCAAGGCATCGGCCGCCACGAAATCATAGAGCGTGGGTCGGTAGCGGTCGGGCATAGTGCCCTTTTCGAGCAGGGCGTCGTAGTCCGCGATGGGGATGGTTCTGAGCAAGTCCCGGCTGGCCAGGGCGGTGGCGAACTGATGGTCGATTTCGGCGAAGATGCGGGTCAGGTCCCAGGCGGTGATGTCGTCGCCGGGCGCTTCGGCGGTGGCTGTACGCTGCATGAAGCGCCAGCGGTTGTGCTGGAAGTAATGCCAGTACCAGTTGGCCAGGATGGCGTGCATGATCGGCCGCATATCATCCGGGACATCGGCCATTTCAGCCTCGAACATGACGATCTTCTCCTCCGGCTTGTTGCCCTGGATATTGCCTTCCAGGGCGACCTTCTGGCCGATGGCGCGGATCGCCTCGGCATGGGCGCCTTCCTCCATGGTGCCCGCGATAATTGGCTCGAGCGCCTTGATCGCGGTTCTGGGCAGACCCTCCGCGATCGCCTGTTCCACTTTTCGCCATTGCTGCTGCCGCGATTCCGCCTCTTGCAGCCTTGGCTGTGCCAGGCTGATTCCCAGCCACCCGCCGACCATGAGCGCGCACACAACCGTAATCGATGCCCAGTTTTTTTTCATTTTGCGTTCCTTTTTTTTGGGTTGCAAATAGTCAATGGTCGAGTCAGACACTCGACCTACCACTCGATCTTCCTGTTTGTATGTTTATCATACCCGGCGAGCGGACGCAGTGTGTCAGGGCAAAGTAAAAAGAATGTAAAAAAAACGTAAAGAGAAACTACGACGGGCACGATTTCCAGATTTATCAAACTAACCGGCCATGGTCGGCATGTCTGCCAGGTCGTAGTAGGCGATCATGTAGGGATGGTTTTCATCGTACTTGGTCAGGGGTCTCGGGTTCCGGCAGATGCCGGCTGGGCGGACTTCATTTCCCTCCCGGTTCAATCTACGGTCGCCGAGGGCACGGCGATAGCACTCGGCTGCAGCATCGAGCTGGGCGACCACTTCAGGATGTTTGTCGGCCAGGTTGATGGTTTCGCCAATGTCCTCGCGCAGGTTGAAAAGCTGCGGCGACTCCTGGTCAAGGTTGTCGTCCGCCTCCCATTCCGGTTTGGTAAAGTGCAGTTTCCAGTCGCCTTTGCGTATGGCTTCCAGGTTTGCGTTTTTATAATAGACGAATTCGTCTCTGGCGGTCGCCGCCCCGGCCAGGAGAGTGTCGGCCAGGGAAACGCTGTCAAGCTTCGTCTGTTCCGGCAGTGGTGCTCCGGTCAGCTCGGCAATGGTCGCGAACAAGTCAATGGAAGAGGCGATCCCGCCGCAGGTCGAGCCAGGAGCGATCCTGCCCGGCCATCGCATAATGCAGGGCACTCTTTGCCCGCCTTCCCAGGTTTGCTGCTTGGTGCCGCGCAACGGTCCGTTACTGCCCCCTTCGTCCCGGGCGCGGGAGCCGTTGTCGGAGGTGAAGATGACCAGGGTATCATTCTCAATTTCCAGGCGTTGCAGCTCCGCGGCAATCATTCCCATGGCCCAGTCGATGCAGGCGACCGCGCCGCCGTAGGCGCCATTGCGGGAGGTTTCGAGAAACTGCCTTGGGATGAACAGTGGCACATGCACGTACATGTGGGCCAGGTACAGGAAGAACGGGTTGTCGCGCCTGCGCCGCATGAATTGCAGACATTCATCCACATACCGCTCAGTGGTCCCGCGCTGGTCCGGCTGCTGCTGGGCCACCTCGTCGTTGCGCATCAGCGGCAGGGGCGGGCGGTTCAGATTGTTAACCTGGCGCCCCATGTCGTTGCTGTAGGGGATGCCGAAATATTCGTCGAAGCCGTGATTGGTCGGCAGGAACTCCGGCTGGTCGCCGCAGTGCCATTTGCCAACGATCTTGGTGTCATAGCCGACCTGCTTAAGTTGTCTGGCTATGGTTGATTCTTTAGGGCTCAGCCCCTCTTTTTGCCCGGGGAACAGCACCTGGCAATCGGCAAAACCGATTCGCTGCGAGTAGCAGCCGGTTATCATGGCCGCCCGCGAAGCCGAGCATACGGGCGAGGCCATATAGAAATCCGTGAAGCGCATGCCTGCCGCCGCCAGCCGGTCCAGATGCGGCGTGTCGTTGCACTGTGATCCGTAGCAGGCCAGGTCGCCATAGCCAAGGTCGTCGCAATTGATCAGAATGATATTCGGCTGAGTCGATGTCCTGCCTTGCTTGTCCACAACATTTTTCCTTAGTATTGGGTGTTCTCGCCCCGTGTTTAGTGATAGATCCGACCAAGTCCATGGTTTTGGGTTGCCGCCTCGTATTCCCGGATGGCTTCGGGCAAGTTTTCCCGCAGGCGTTCGATACGAGCCTCGCCGACGGGATGGGTTGAAATGAACTGGAGTGCTTTTCCCAGGCCGGAGGTGTCGCCGGCGAACTTGCTCCAGAAGGTCATGGCCGCCCTCGGATCATAGCCTGCTCTGGCCATGAAAATCATGCCCATGTGATCGGCTGCGAATTCATGCCGTCGGCTGTATGGCAGTATATATCCCAGTGTACCGAGTCCGACATAGGCAAGCAGCCAGCGTTCCTGGGTTTGTTGCTCCTGGGACTGCGTGGCCATTGCCACTCCGAGGGCGCCGAGGTTGAAAAGCATGGCCTGGGTCATGCGTTCCGCCCCGTGCCGCGCCACGGCGTGGGCGATTTCATGGCCGAGCACCGCCGCCAGCTCGGCATCGTTATCGAAGAACTCGAAGATACCGTCATAGACCCCGATTTTACCTCCTGGCAGACAAAAGGCGTTTACCTGTTCCGAGGCGAACACCCGAAATTCCCAGTCGAACCCCGGATAATCCGGGTCCACTGCCGCCGCCAGCCTTCCGCCGACCCGCTCGACCGCTTCGATATGGGTTTGATTCTCCGATGCCTCCTTCTCCTCGATGATTTGCTCCCAGGCCCGCAACCCGATGGCTGTTTCCTCCTGGGCGCTGATCAGAATGAACTGGGGACGCCCGGTGATCGGTTCCTGGCCGGTCTGACAGCCCGGTGCGGCCAGCAGCAGAGCAAGCACAGCGGTCATGGCGGCGAGGCCGGTTGGATTGGGAAGATTTTTCATAGGTTGTCCCTCGACCATAGAAGTCATAGTTATTTTCGGTTCCTTATTCAATTTGAGTGGGTAGTTTGTTTCAATTCACATTCAGAAATGATGCATTGCTCGTGACACCTGAAACCAAGCTGTTACCCACAAAATCTAAGAAAAAAACTATTAGCAACCCATTCGTTTTTAGAAAGAGCCTTATTTTCTTTCAAAGCCTATGCATCAGCCTGAACAGTTTTATGGTCCTGCGAGGAGCCATGCTCAGCAACCAACCTTCGATCCGGTCCTTGAGGCTGCTGCTTTTACGCAAGTGCCAGAACAAGTCTCGGTTTTGATAGAATGCCTGGTTCAATCGAGCGGTCCCGTCTTGGTCCATGTCCTGCGAACAGGCTAGGGACTTGTTCAGGAGCAGGGCAATCCGGTCGTGAAAAGTACGCCTGTATTTGGGTTCGACAGAGGTTTTCAGAAAATTCGACATTCGTCGTGAAACCTCGAGCAGGTCGTAGGCCAGGTCGGGGTTTTGATCCCGCGTCGTGGAATCCTGCCTGGGGTTGACATAGTAAAGGACACGGTTTAGGAAACCAATTTTTTCACAGCAGTACAGTGAACGATAGACAAAGTCTTCATCCTCGAAAAAGACTCCTTTGGGGAAGGTCAGTTTGTTCTCCAGCAGGAAACTGCGTCGAAACAGGTACAGTGGCGTGCATGTGGTCGGGTCTCTGGTTCGCAAATAATCCCTGCCTGTCATTTCGATGAATTCCATGTTGCGCGTGCAGGCGACTTTGGGGTTGGGTTCCCGTTCCTGCTCAATGCCGGAAAACGCGAGCATGTCCAGTTTTGCCGCATCGCACTTTTGCACCGCCTCGGCCAGGGCGTTTTCGGCAATCCAGTCATCGGCGTCGACAAACCACACATATTCCCCGCGTGCCTTGTCCAAGCCCCGGTTTCGGGCCACGCTTTGTCCATGATTTTCCTGGCAGATCAGAGTTACCTGGGGGTGCTGCGCCGCGTATTCCCGGCAAATTTCTTCGCTGTTGTCGGTCGAGCCATCGTTGACCAGCACCAGTTCAAACTGCCCGGGTGGCAAGTCCTGTGCCAGGCAGCTTTCAAGACATCGCCTGATATAGGCATGCACGTTGTAGACGGGGATGATGATTGAAAGTTTCATGTTTCCCGCCATACCCAGCGAGCGTTTTTGACCAGCCTGCTCAGCTCCGCCTTGCCTCGATATAATACCCAGACTAGGATGACCGCCGCCTGCCAGTTGAACAGCGTGGCTTGAAAGCCCAGGGTCAGCCCGGCCATAATC
>SLNM01000150.1 GCA_007133055.1 Lentisphaeria bacterium | reverse complement strand
GATTACGCACAAAAAATCGTCTGCCGTTCGCAGCGCCGTAAGCGTCGACCGGCTGTTTGCTTCAATCGCTGCCCCTATGACTGACGGCTTATGTCAAAGTGGGCCATGCTGATTTGTGAATGGCCATGAGAATTAGTGCCTTGCGCACATAAGTTATTGACAATTAAGATTTAATGCAGAAAATATGCCAAATTTAAAGCTTAGAGCTTTTTTATTGTGCAGTGACCGCAGAGAAACGGATTGCAGAACAAGCCGTCGGAGGCGACGTTGGAGGAAGCAGAGAATGACTCCACGAGAGACACTATTCCATGTTCTGAATGGCGAACCGCTCGACGAGACCGCTGTTTGGCTCCTTTTCCCTTACCACCGGAGCGGATACTATGTTGATGTTCGCAACCATGACGGATATAGACGTGTTTTTGATCACTCTCGGCAGCGTGGTAGCATCATGCTGAACCGAAGGAACCTAGGGATGCGCCTGCACACGGGCGACGTGTTGTACGCGGACGAAGAGACAACAAAGGCAGGAAGGCAGGTTTGCCAACACAGCATCCGGCACGGCAATGTTCGCCTATGCTCCGAAGGACCGGGGGGGAAGAAGCTCCTTGCGTCTGACGAAGACCTTGAGGCATACTGTAGCTTGCCTCTTGAGGAGGATGAAGGGATTCTGCGTCGGACAATGGATGAGCAACTCGGCCAATACCTGAAAGAACGTGAAGAGTTTCCTGTCGAATACGGGGCGATGATGCTGGATCTCGGTTCCCCCATAAACGCGCTCTATCATGCAGCAGACCTGGGGATCTACCCCATCTGGTCGCTTACTCATGGTTCGATGATTGAGGACTGGCTGGACCGTCGCATGCGGCAACTGGAGGCAGTTTACCGTTTCTGCCTGGATCGCGACCTTGCTGACCTGTATTTTCTCGTAGGAAGCGAACTCGCATCGCCTCCCATGGTCAGTCGCGAGACTTTCCAGCGCTGGGTTGTGCCCTATGAACGTCAGCTCATTTCACTGATCCATTCCTACGGAAAGAAAGTGATTCAGCACTACCACGGACAGATCCGGGAGATCCTCCCCGACTTCGTGGATATGGGGCCGGATGGGTTGCATACGATCGAATCCCCTCCCGTCGGGGATTGCACGTTGTCACAGGCGTTCGATGTGACACAAGAAAAGATCACTCTTATCGGCAACATCCAGTACGACGAGTTTCGTTCATCCACGCCTGTTCAGATGAAGGAACTCGTCAGAACCACACTCGATGAGGTAGCTGGGCGACGGTTCATCCTGTCGCCTACAGCGGGACCTTTTGATGAAGCACCACCGGACACACTTATCGACAACTACATCGCCTTCATTGATGCGGCTGCGGAATATTCAAGATTGATTCATTGTCAAATGTGATGGAACCTTTATCCTGTCGGGTTCCTGCAGGTCGGACAGATTGCCATTCCGCTTCGCTCCATTGCTGCCAGAATGGCAGCCTCTGTTACTTTGGAACGGTCCGGCCCTACGAAAAGCACATTTCGCAATTCTCTGGTGCAAACCAAATAGGAGACTGAATGATGAATCGAATTGTCAGGCTGATTAAGCCCAGCCCGCTACTGGCGGCGGCATTGACCTTGATGGTGTCCTGCGGCGACGACGGAGAACAGCGCTCCCGCTGGGATTCGGAAACCGGCGCCACGCCGTTGGAGGGAATGAGTCGGTTCACCCGTATCGATTCCGACCGGGAGGTGATTGTCCATTGCGGTAATTCCATGCGCTTGGCCATGGAGTGGGTGGCGTCCGAGTTCCAGAAACAGCACGGGATCGCCGTGGTCTTTAATTTCGGCGGTTCCTCCGAGCTGTTGCCACTGATTGAAATGGGCGGTCGCGGCGATCTCTATATCTGCCATGATCCGTATGCCGAAATTCTGCAGGAGAAGGGCTTGTTGGATCACTACACGGTGGTCGGGCATCTGGAACCAATACTCCTGGTGCCCAGGGGAAATCCGAAAAACATTTCAGGATTGGCTGATTTAGGGCGGGATAACATGCGCCTGGCCACGGTCGATCCACGGTATGCCACTGCCGGCAAAATGATCGAGGCCGCCCTCGAACGTGAGAGTTGGGGAGGGGCGGTCAGGAGAAATATCGTCGTCGAAGCACGCAGCCACGCCGATGCCGCCTTGGCCCTGACCACCGGTCACGTCGATGCGGCGGCAGTCTGGAACTTCGTTGCCGCCCTCTATCCGGAAGAGTTTGAGCAGATCGACATCGGAGTCGAATTCCCCGAAGAAATCCGGGTGACGCTGGTGCGGTTGACGACCTCGGAAAATCATGAGGAGGCAAGGGAGTTCATGGAATTCGCCACTTCCGATTTCGCCAGAAAGGTTTTCACGCACTATGGCTATATTGAAGCCGAATAGAATCAACCGCTTGTTCAGTTTCAACCATTTCGCGGTCATCGCCCTGGTCCTGTTCGTCGGATCTCTAGGGTTATTACTGGGCGCCGTGGTTTCCTACCTGGATTATCGTGCGTTTCCGGCGATTTTTCGCAACCCTGACATCATGTTCGCCTTGCGTCTGAGCCTGTGGACCGCTTCGGTCAGCGCTGTGCTGGCGGTTATGGTGGCGGTGCCGGTCGGCTATGTTCTAAGTCGCTTCAAGTTTCCGGGCCGTTCCCTGTTCGACGCGGTGGTCGATATCCCGATCGTGCTGCCGCCGGTGGTCATGGGGTTGTGTCTGCTGGTCTTTTTTCGAACCCCGCCGGGGCAGGCGATCGAGGGGGCGGGGTTCCGTTTTGTCTACCGGCAGGCGGGCATTGTCCTAGCTCAATTTTTCACCATCACACCCTATGCCATACGGACAGTCAAGGCGGCCTTCGATCATCTTGACCCGCGCGTCGAAATGGTGGCAAGGACCCTGGGCTATACTCCGGGACGGGTTTTTTGGCGGGTTACTCTGCCGATGGTTCGGAACAGTATCATTGCCGGCGGCGTCATCGCCTGGGCGGTGGCGATAGGACTGTTCGGGCCGATGATGGTACTGGTCGGTACGACGCGTCAGCGCACCGAAGTGCTGGCCACTTCCATCTACCTGGAACTGTCGGTGGGACGTGTTCAGACCGCTTTGGCCATCGCCCTGCTGATGATCGTGATCGCCATGGGCGCCTTGACCTTGTTCAAGAAATTCGGCGGGGGAGGGTTCCTGTCCTAATGCTGAAAATCGATCATCTGTCCATTAATTACCCGGGATTCAACCTGCAAAATGTATCCTTTGAGGTTGGCACGGGTGAATATTTTGTCCTGTTCGGCCCTACCGGTTCGGGAAAAACCGTGCTTTTCGAGCTGATCACCGGTCTGCGCAGGCCGGAGGCGGGCAGTATCCATATCAACGGTCGGAACTTGACCCGAACCGACCCGGCCTGCCGGCGCCTCGGCTACGTGCCCCAGGACCTGGCGCTGATCCCCTTCAAAACAGTCTGGCAGAATGTGGCTTTCGGACTCTACTCCAGGACGTTTCGACCAAAGACGGAAAATCGCCGGCAGGAATCACGGGAAATCGACCGGCGCGTCAATGAAATACTGGAAAAACTGAAGATCGGCCATCTGGCCAGACGTCTGCCCGCCTATCTCTCCGGCGGTGAAAAACAGCGGGTCGCCCTGGGGCGTGCATTGGTGGTGCAGCCGGATATCATGCTCCTGGACGAACCCCTGAGCGCACTCGACGAGGGAACCGGCAACGATTTGATGCGGGAAATCAAGGCGCTGCATCGACAGTTCGGAACCACCACCCTGCACATATGCCATCGTCGCGAGGAAATGCTATACCTGGCGGACCGGGTGGCGGTCATGCAGGACGGGGCGGTCATCCGCATTGGGAACCCGGACAAAGTTTGATGCCGGCAGCCGCGCATAAGAAGCCGCCAAAGCTCAGCCCAGCCTTTGGTAGAGAGTGCGGCGGCTGATGCCCAGCAATTCGGAAGCTCTCTTCTTGTTCCCGCCAACTTGCTCCAGAACATGTTTGACATAGGCTTTCTCCACAGTCGCCAAAGACGGAAGGGGATCGTGCTGAAGCAACTCGACCAGGGGCGCCGCCGACACTCCGGACAAGGCATGCGCCGCAGCCGTGCTCCGGATGCGGGCGGGCAGGTGTTCGGGGCGAATCTTGTTGTTGTCACAAAAAGTGACCGCTCTTTCAATCGCGTTCTGCAATTCACGAACATTGCCGGGGAAAGAATAGTTGCGAATCAATTTTAACGCCGACTCGGTGAAACCTTGAACCCGCCGGCCCATCCGAGCGTTGAAAATGGCCAGAAACCGGGCCGCCAGCAATTCGACATCCTCGCCGCGCTCGCGCAAGGGCGGCACTCTCAGCATAAAAGTCTCCAGGCGGTAGAACAGGTCCTTGCGCAAACGCCCCTCGGCAACCGCCGTCTCCATGTTCTGGTGGGTGGCGGCCAGCACCCTGACCTCGACCTGCTGTTCGTGGGTTGCACCCACTGGTCGGACTCGGCCATCCTGTAGAATGCGCAGCAGCTTTGACTGCAGAGACAGGGGCATCTCGGCAATCTCGTCGAGCAGCAGAGAACCGCCTTCGGCCGCCTGAAACAACCCCTGACGAGCCTTTTGCGCGCCGGTGAAGGCGCCGGCGGTATGGCCAAAGAATTCGCTTTCCATCAGGCTCTCCGGCACCCCGGCACAGTTGACCGCCATAAAAGGATTCGAGGCGCGGTCGCTGCAGGCGTGAATGGCTCTGGCTACCAACTCCTTGCCCACTCCGCTCTCGCCCACAATCAGAACCGGGCCGCTGGCCTTGGCAACCTGCTCGATCTGTTTGTACAGCAATTGCATAGGACGGCTGCCGCCGTACATGCCATGGAAAGTGCTGTCGTCAGTGACCCGGCGAAACCTCTCCACTTCCTGGCGCAGACGGCGCGTTTCCAGTATCCGCGTCACCCGATGCATGAAATGTTGCAAATCCAGGGGCTTGGTCAAAAAGTCATCCGCCCCGGCCTTGAGCGCTTCGACTGCCTGGGGTACGGTGCCAAATGCGGTGATCACTAAAAAAGCCGGCGGCATCGACTGCATCCTGGCCTGCTGCAACAATTCCAAGCCGTCGGCGCCGGGCAGGCGAAGATCGCTGACCACCAAGTCAGGGTTCCATGAACCGAGCAGAGTCAATGCCCTCTCCGCACTGCATACCCAGCGCACTTGCAGACCAAAATCAGCCACCTCCTCCGCCAGCACTTCGGCCAGACCCTCCTGATCCTCGACAATCAGAACTTTCATTCCTTTCAACTGACTGCAATCAGACATCGTCCACCCTTTCCGGTATTTTATCTTCAGCCTCGGCATCGACGGGCGCGCCATGGCTCTTCCCGCGGCCTGCCTCCGAGCCAAGAACAAGAAGGAATCTGGCACCCTGGCCCTCCGTCGATTCAACTTCCACCCGGCCCCGGTATTCCTGGGCAATTCCATGCACCACGGCCAGGCCCAAACCAGTGCCATCTTCCGACAGCTTGGTGGTGAAAAATGGTTCGAACAATTTTGACTGATGCTCCCCGGCAATCCCAACTCCGTTGTCCATGACGGCAAAGCAGATTTCGCCGTGGTCGCGGGTCAGGCAGCCAATCTCAACTCGCCCGCCGGGAGCGGCGTGAATGGCGTTCAACAAAAGATTGACCAGCGCCTGCTCGACCCGAACAGGGTCAACCAGCAGTGGTATGTCCGCCCCGCTGTCAACCACGATCTCGGTCGATACCTTCTCCGCTTCATGGGCGACGGCGGCGACGGAGGCGCGAATCAGGCTGATGGAGCGAACCCGGCGCAGTTGCGTCTGCTGGCGCAAGCTGAAATCGCGCAATTGACGAATAATCTTTTCCATCCGCTGCGTGCTCCGCCGAATGGCCGACAATGATTGATTCAAAGGCTCGGAGACAGAACCGCTGCGCAGAGAACGCTGCACTTTTGCGTCAATTAAACTTAGTGGATTGCCCAGTTCATGCGCCACCCCCGCCGCCAGCTCGCCGATCGCCGCCAATTTCTCCGTCTCGCGTAAACGTTCATGCAAAGCTCTCTGCTGACCGCGTCTTTGCTCAATCTCCGATTCGGCCCGTTCAATGTTGTCCATCATATGATTGAAGTACCCGCCCAAAGCGTCGATCTCACGCGGACCGCCGGCGGCATAACGCTGGCGCCGGTCGCCGCCGGCAATCTTGGTCATGGCCCGGGAAAGCCGGTTTAAATGCTTGCCGAAGGCGCGGTCGTGAGTGTACAGCACCAACCCGGTCAGGCTGATAAAAAAAACCATGAACACTCCGGCGGCTCGGTAGCGAATAGTGCGAATATGCTCTTCAAAATCACTGTAGCGCCGGGTTAGTTGCAGTAACCCGGTGATCCTGCCGGCCGAATCTGTCAGAGGCACAAAATAGGAATAGACCAACCGACCGGCTACCTCCCCGTATTCGCCGTGCCGCTCCCCCTCGGCCACTCGCTCGCTGGCTCGCTCGCGCTGCTCTTCACGATCCGCCTCCGAACTTTCATCGCCCTCGGACATGGTGCCGGATATCCTGCGCCCTTCGGAATCGTAAAGGTAGGCACCGTAAACATGGCTCATGGAAAAGGCGGACTCAAGTGCCTGGGCAATACTGCCTTCGCGCTCGCGTAACACAGCGTGGCTCAATGGCTGCTTGAGCGCGCGGGCAACCATCGCCAGGTCATTCTGCATACGCCCCTCTACCTGACGCTCAAAAGCCCGCAGACTCCACCAGCCACCCAAGCCGGTCACCACCCCCATGGGCAGCATGACATAAAGCAGAAGCGCGGCTCTTAGCTTAAGCCGCCGTCCCACCCTCCCGGTGCCTGCGCGCGCCCCCCGGCTCTTTTCTTGAAAACATGTTCGTTTTTTGCGCATGTATATAATATAAACACTTTTTCTGGGCTGTCAAGAGGGTCGTGTGAAACTGCCGGAAAACCAGGCATCGCTCTTTGTTATCACAAAAACCGGTTATCACTGTGCAGTTGAAAACGCAAATACAACGCCCTGGAGCCGTCCGGCCTCGGACGGTAATTAACGGCGG
>SLNM01000100.1 GCA_007133055.1 Lentisphaeria bacterium | reverse complement strand
TGCTCTCTTTCGGTGGTGGCATTGGGAATGGTCGGACGTTCGATGCCGTAGCTCACCGTATGCAGCCGATTCTGTGAAATGCCCAGGTCAACCAGATAGTCCCGAACCGCCAGGGCTCTTCTTTCGCCAAGGCCTCGGTTGTATTCGGCGCTGCCCCGTTCGTCGCAATGCCCCTCGATGACCAGTTGATACTCGGGGCTTTCATTCAAATAATTGGCGATCCGCTCCAGCTTCGGGCGCTCGGCTTCGCCGATGGCCGAACGGTCGAAGGCAAAATAAACGCGAATCCCTGAAATCCGCGCGTCCTCGACCTCTCTCAGGTCTCCCGGCAGCATCGCGGGCGGCTGCCCTAAACCGCTCCAGGCAGTCAGGTCGTCCACTCCAAGATCACCAACCCCGGTCAACGCGTCGGGGTCCGCGAACGGCCGCGGCGGACGCTGCGTGGTCCAGTCCGCACGAGCGCGGGTTTGCCGGCATCCGCCCGCCATGATCATAACCACCCCTGCCAACGCCAGAAACGCAACTTGTACAATTGTTTTTTTCATGATCGCCTCGCCATAAAGATTTGAGATTGATTGGGATTGAAAAAGCCTTTATTGTCTGCCAGGGCAACCTTCATCACCCTTAACAAAGTTAATATGATACTATAATACGAAAAATAAAGTTGCCAATCCTATCTACGGCGGGCAGACGCTTATACGGCGGACGATTATTCGCCAGGCTACTGGCTTTGGGCAAATGATTGCATGGCGCGGCCGGTGCGCCAGGCTACGAACCCCATATAGACAAGGAACGCGACAATAAACAGCAGGTTGAAATCCAGCCAGGGCAGAGCCAGCAGGCTGTAGACGGTGGCTATCAGCAGGGGCGGGATACCGGCGTAGAGGTAGAAGGCGTGGACCCTGGCAAACCCATGACCGCTCATCGGGCTGCGCATGACAAAGGGAACCACGGTAAAGATCAAGGTATAGAAGAAGAAAAAGAACCCCACTCGCAGCAGTTCGAAGGATATCATCAGAGGCAGTATCGGATACCACACCCAGGCTCGGAACCTGGAGCCGAATTCACCGGGGGCAATGACCAGTTCATCCCCGATTATGGTTGCTGCTTCGACTTGATCGAACAGTCTGCCATCGCGCCACAGGGGCTGGCCCACGATCTGCTGCTCCCGGTCGCGCCCCCACAAATATATGGCGTCGGGCGAAAGCCAAACGCCGCGCCGGCCTTCCTGGGCGGGGTCGATTTCGGAGAAATCACTGTTTTCCGGCATGAAATCAACGCGCCATGAGTTATTCCACCGGGTTGCCGGCAGGTTTTCAGGGCGCGCCCAGCTCAGTTTACTGTCGGCAATGCTCACAGTTCCCACCCGTTCTTCGAACCAGGCGGCCCAGTTTTCGGCAACCTTGAACATAGCCAGACTCCTAACCGTGCCCATCAGGCCACCGCAGAGCAGAATTGCGAGCAAAACGATTTTCAAGGCTCGATTCCACGATTCATAGGCCAGGGGCATCAGCATGGCTGGTCGGGTGAACGGGCCGGCTATGATCTGGGAAAGCGAGAAGCGGGCGCCGACCGTCCGAGGCTGCCCTGATTTCGGGACAAATGGGGGTGTCATGATTCCTGCTTCATTTGTTTGATGGTTTTCAGCCGGAGCTGCTTCAAGTCCCTGCGCAGGGGCGCGGCGGTTTCCTTTTCGAGCCGTGCATCGAAGGTGATCCCGTCCAGGTGGTCGATTTCATGCTGCAGGCAACGACCGAGCAGGCCGGTGCATTCAGCTTGCAGCGTGGTGCCGTCGAGCAACTCTGCCTGGAGCATAATTGACTGCGGCCGTTCAACCGGGGCGTAGATTCCCGGCAGGCTCAAGCATCCCTCCTCGCAAGTTTCTGTGAACTCGGAGCGGGCGGCAATCCGCGGGTTCACCAGGGCTGCCGGCATATGCTGATACAGAAGCCGGGCGGCGGAGTCCCGAGCATCGTTACTCTCCAGGTCAGGCAGGTCGATGACGATCAGGCGTAGACTGTGCCCCACCTGAGGCGCGGCCAGGCCGATGCCGTCGGCCTGATGCATAGTGGCGATCATGTCGGCGGCCAGTTGGCGGAGCTGCCGGTCAATGCGTTCGACCCGACGAGCCGGATGCTGCAAGACCGGGTCGCCATAGAATCTGAGGGTCAGAACTGTGGGCACTGTTGGGGACGATACAAGCTCTGGCATGGGGTTCGGTGCCGGATTGTCGGCTGAAATTGACATGTTTTAGTCCTTTTTCCTTGACCTATTACCATCTCTCCTATCCGACAATGATAACATACCATTGGTTGCCTGCGTTTCACCGGTCCATCCCGGCAGATTGGCCATGGCCAGGCTGGCGCACAGTTCGACAAACCCGATGCCCGCCGCCTTGGCCGCCTTGGGCAAAAGGCTGGTGGCGGTGAAGCCGGGAATGCTGTTGACCTCCAAACACCATGGTATGCCATCGCGGTCGACAATGAAGTCGAACCGAGCCATGTCCTTGGCTCCCAGTTGGCGCCAGGCCAGGGCTGCCAGCTCGCGGGCATGTTCCTGCACTGCTTCCGTGATTGAGCGGGGCGGACAGAGATAGCGGGTTTTTCCATGCTTGTACAAGTACTTGGCATCATAGTCGAACCATCGTCCGGGCGGCGGAATGATTTCGATGACCGGCAGCGGTCGACCGAAGACCACCCCCACGGTTATTTCCACGCCGCTGATATATTTTTCTACCAATACTCGGTGGGAATACTTAAAAGCTTTGCCCCTGGCTTTTTGCCAGCTCCGGCCCAAGTCCTCCACCAACCCCACTCCCACCGAGGAGCCTTCACCCTCCGGCTTGACCACCAGAGGTGGGACGGCGTCGGCGGGCAATGCTGCGGTCGACTCTGTAAGAACCCACCAGGGAGGGGTTGGAATGCCGGCATTGCGCAAAGCTTGCTTGGTGGCCGCTTTGTCAATCATTAGTCGGCTGGCGGCGGGGCCGCTGCCAACATAGGGAATTTTTCGCCGTTTCAACAAAGCCTGCACCTGTCCGTCCTCGCCAAAAGCACCATGCAGCACCGGGAATACCACTTCGACGTCGGAGGGGATGTTGGGCAGACAACTCTTTTCAAGGTCAATCATGCGCACGTGATGTCCGGCTTGTCGCAAAGCTTCGGCCACAGCTTTTCCTGAGTCGAGAGATATACTGCGCTCGCTTGATGGTCCGCCCGCCAAAACTGCCAGACGGTGCGGGGGAATCGCCTGTGCGATTTCCTCTGCCGCCACAGGGGCGGCGAACCTAACTTCCGGCCGCAGACGGATGCCGGTACGGCGATATACCCGGCGGATCGCATGTTTGGCAAGAGCTAGGAATTCAGCCTCGCCACCATTGCCCAGGTTGACAATGAAATTGGCATGCCGCCGATTTACCTGGCAGTCTCCGACACGCTCCCCTTTCAGGCCGCACCGCTCGATCAGTTTGCCGGCCGACAATTCGCCAGGGTTGCGAAAGACGCAGCCGGCGCTGCGGCCCGGCGGTTGCGAGGAATGCCGACGGTCGCCGCTTTCCCGGTATTGCTCACCAGCCGCCTGCAATGACGACGTGGCAAAGCGTAATCGGACACGGGTGACAATGTCGTTCTCGGGCAAATTGACCTGGCGGTAGGACCACTTCAGGTGCCGGCCGGAACGGTGGAATCTTTCGCCGGCATCGCTGACACCTTCGATTGATGTGACAAAATCGCCGATCCTGGCCTGGTCGCAGCCGGCGTTCATGCGCACCGCCCCGCCGACCGATCCGGGAATCCAGCCGAGGGCGGCGAAAGATGGTTCGATCGGACCATCGGCCAGCAGTTTTTCCACCAGTCGCGGCAGGCGAACGCCGGCTCCACAGACTACACTGTTGCCGCTTACCTTGACTTCATTGAACTGTTTGCGGACAAGGCGCAAGACCAAAACCGACTGCTCACTGTCGGCGCCCACCAGATTGCTGCCGCCACCGAGAATCAGAAAGGGTATTTGATTGGTTTTCAGCCATTTCAAAAGCGCGGTCAGTTGCTCGGTGTTTTCCGGCTCCGCGATCAGCGGTCGGGCCCGGCCAATCCCAAGGGTGGTCAGATCGCTCCAGCGTCGCGAATATTCGAGGTGCAGAGCGGGCATGACCGCCATCAAGCGCATTTTCAAGCGTTCCCGCCAGATGCCTGCCAGAAGATGGCGCAGCGGAGCCACTGCCTGGTTGACATCCCCGGCGCCGACCACCAGAAATATCCGTCCGACTTCGGGCGCCGGTGCGGCCAACTCCGTCGCCTTCCGGGCCAACCCTGACAGATTCCCATCCCAGTAGCAGCTCGGAACCGCGTCAAGTCCGGCAGTTATAACGGCGGGGTCGGCGATCTCCTCGTCCGTCACCCAGGCGGAGAAAGGACGGAACACCACTGCCGCATCGGCTTTTTCCAGCAACAGGCGAAATTGTTCGGCGTAGCGCTTGACCCGCTCGAAACGGTGCGGCTGCATAATCACGGTCAGGTGGTGTTGCGGCCAACGTTGGCGCACAGCCTGCATGGTGGCCTTCAGCTCGGTCGGATGATGGGCGTAGTCCTCAACAATTAAAAACTCCCCGCCCGGAGTCTGATAGCGCAGGCTCATACGTCGCTGCACACCGGGGAATTCTTTCAGGGCGGCGATGGCCGCAGCCGGTTTCACTCCGAGCTGTTCGGCCACCGCCAGAGCGACAGTGGCATTAATCCGATTATGATGACCGGGCTGGGGCACCGTCAAGCCGGTCGGAATATCGGCTTCGCTGAGAAAACGGGGCAGGGGATGGTCTCCGAGCAGTTGTCTGGTACTCGGACTGGACCAGGCCAGCAAGTTAGTGCCGGCCTGGGCGAAGCGGACGAAGCACTGATGCAGCGCGGCTTCGCCGCCGACGCTCCAGCAATGATCGTCTTCGATGTTCAGCACCACCGCGCAGTGGCTGCGCATGTCGGCCTGGGTAGCGTCGCTTTCGTCAACCTCGGTTATCAACAGACGGCGGCCGGCTCCGGCGGATGCCGGGCTATGCCAGCCGACCACACTGCCGCCGACCAGGTATCCAGGTTGCCGTCTGACGGTTTTCAGGATATGGGTGATCATGGCCGTGGTTGTAGTTTTACCATGCGAACCGGCGACCGCCACCACCGTCTCGAAACAACCGGCCAGGACAGCTAAAAAGCGACCCCGCCGATAGCAGGCCAGGCCACGGTCACGTGCCATTCTCAGCTCGGGATTGTCGGAAGGAACAGCGCTGGAATAGACCACAGCGTCGACCTGGCCCAGGTTTACAGCATCGTGTCCCACCTTCGCCAAGACACCGCGCGCGCGGAGCTGCTCGAGATTATCCGAGTCGACACTGTCGGATCCGGTAACCCCAACCCCGAGATCAAGCAGGATCAGGGCGATGCCAAACATGCCCACCCCGCCGATGCCGATAAAATGTACCGACTGCCAGGGTAATTCCGCCTCCCGACCATTCATGCCAGCACAACTCCTTGAGGACCAGTGAGAAATAACCGCCTGCGCCGGTGAACAAAAAAACAGGGCGCAGGTCTTCGTTAAAGCGTGGTGGCGCTACTGTACTGCAAGACTAAGGACAATACAAAACAAATGGGCTCTTTCTCAAAACGAATGGGTAGTTAATAGTTTTCCTGGACTTTGTAAGTAACAGCTTGGTTTCAGGTTTCAGGTTTCAGGTTTCAGGTTTCAGGTGTCAGGTTTCAGGTTTCAGGAGAGAATAATGGCAGAAGGCACCTATCCTGAATAATTCACGAGCCAAGTTTGCCGCAGATAAGAATAGCCACAAAAAATTCATCCAGCCATTTAGCTTGCAAGTGGCTGGACACAAAAATGCACCCGCCTACGCCAAGGCTTCCGCCTTCGATACTCCGGCGTGATGAAACGTAGTGGCAGGCAAAAAGCCACAAAAAATTTTACAGAAGGAAACCAAGAAAACGAAGTTATTTCAATTGCTCTGCGGTTGAATCTTTGCGCCCTTTGCGATCTTCTGTTCAAAAAATCATATGGCCGAATTCGCATGAATTAATCAGGTTAAACGTCAGCCGCCGGTTCGGGGCTGGCGCCAGAGCAGCCATTTGATTTCCTCCTCGAAGGCACGCGCATTGGGATAGGCTGCCGGGGGGGATGCTGAATCCAAAAGCTGATCAAAGCCGAGGTTGAACATAGCTGAAACAGCGCGAGCTTTGATGTCGCCAAGCATGGACAGGAAATTATTCTCCGGCTGCAAACCCAGGCGACCGCGCAAATAGTGATAATGGCATTTGTCATGCCGGACTCGATAGCGCCGAGGCTGGCCGTCGAGGAAAAGGAAAAGTTCAAGCTGCATGATGTTGACCTGCTCCTGCTTATACTTGACATCCCTGCGAGTTTCCTGGCGCACCCCGCGATAGCCTTGAATCCGACGAACCCTCTTTTCGGTGACGATTCTTTTGGTTTCAGAGCCGGTCACAACTCCGGCGGCGACAACTTTCAGGCTGGCCCAATCAGCCGGCAGGGGTCGGCCAAGCGGGTCGTAGACCACCAGATGCTCATCCATACAGTCAAGCCTTCGGGTCTGCACGGCGACACCGAGTGCGGGCAATTGCTTCCGGGGCACCACCTGGTTCGGGATCCCGTTGCGTGCCAGAACCGCGCCCAGCTCAGTAGCCCGGTCAAAGGGTAAGTTTTCGGCGACTATGCCATAACCGGTGCGCACCAGTGTGTCGGCATCGACATCAACCAGCCATGAGAGAGCGCGAAAAGCCTGACGCAAGGTTTCCCTGGAAGGCCGTTCATCAGTAGTTTGCAAAACCGAAAACAACTCCATTGCATACCTCCTTGTTTAATGTTTTTACAGAGAATTGCGAAATGGGCGAATCGAGCCAATCGTAGGTCGACTATCCGAGTCGACCATGTGAATCGAGCCAATCGTAGGTCGGGAATCTGTCCCGACCAGGCTCGATTCGCATGGGCGAGACGGATTCACGCCCTACGGAAAGTCCATTTCGCAATTCCCTACAAGGTCCTGGAGCCGTCCGGCCTCGGACGGTATTAACGGCGGAGGCCCGCCG
>SLNM01000045.1 GCA_007133055.1 Lentisphaeria bacterium | reverse complement strand
GGAATTCCTCCGTAACTGCGCAGTCAATATCGATCAGTCCGCCCTCGCTCATGGCTTGGATACAGTTCTTCAGGATGTTGTAGAACACCTGCTTAAGTTGTCCGGCGTCTCCCTGCACCATCGGCAACCGTTCCGGCAGCGAAGCTTCCACGCGGATTCCCCGATCCTCGATTTCACGGCGCATGAAGCTCAAGGACTCGGCCAGCAGTTTCTGTACTCGCACCGGCTTGAACTCCGGCTGCACCGGTCTTACCGCCCGGAGAAACTCATTGGTAATCGAGTCGAGCCGGGAAACTTCATGGCGGGCGACATCCAGCAACTGCCGCGCCTGATCCGCTCCGGCATCGGTCAAACGGTCAAGATGGCGACCGAGTAGTTGCAGGTGAATATTGAGACTGTTAAGAGGGTTGCCAATTTCATGGGCAACCCCCGCCGCCAACTGCGTAACCGCCTCGACCCGATGGCTTTCAATCGCCTTCTCGGCGAGCCGACGCTGATTGGTTACATCCTGAAAAATCAAGGTTGCCCGGCGATTCCTGTCATCCTCCCCCTCGACCGGATGGGGCACCAGGTAAAAATTCAAAATACGATGGCGCGGATAAAAAATTTCCACCTCATGAAACCCCAGTCCGCGCCATGAAGAATTGTCTTCGTCCAAAAGACTGCGCCAGTCAATGTCGCGAATATAACGCACAAGGCTCAGGTTGTCGGCATCCTCCGGCAGCCCCAAAAAACGCCGCGCCGCCGTGTTTGAGTAGCTGATTCGCAGCTCCTGGTCAACCACCACGACCCCCTCATGAATCGTATTGAAAACGGTCTCGAAAAAACCCTTTTCACGCACCAGTTTCTGCACGTAAGTTTGGACACTGGCCGGATCCAGACGGTCCAGACGATCAATTAGACGGTCGAGAAATGTTGTGCGATTAGGCATGATTATCCTGGACTGATGTTTGGCCTGAATTAATGGCAATTGAAAAAATCGGTTGACAGCCGCCCGGAACCTGTACGATAGTGCCATTATGACCCATGCGCAAGCAGTGCGATGCGGTGCGGGGCGGGGTAATGCGTCAGCGATAGGTGGAAGAACAGCAGTATCTCATGCCGGTTGACGATTACGAAATTACGATTGGGCACAAAGATCGTCTGCTTTAATCGTCGCCCTTAATCGTTTTCCGCTAATTGTGAGTTATGTTACTGATATGAAACAAAAATCGATCATTGTCGTTGCCGGCCGTTGGCTGGCGGGGTTGCTGCTGATCGCGGCATCGGTTTGTCCGGCGGAACTGCAAGTATTCGCGGATGTTCGACTGCTGCCGCATGCGGACAACGATGGCGACAGTTTTCTGGTCGATTTGGCGGGCGAACCGACCCGCCTGCGCCTTTATTACGTGGACTGTCCGGAAGCGGCGGCGGGCATGGATGGCGATCTGCGCCGGGTGCGCGAGCAAGCTCGCTACTGGGGCTTGCCCGAGCCCGGATTGGTATTCGAGTTCGGTCGGCAGGCCGCCGAGTTTACCGCCCGGGTCTTGCGCGAGCCGTTCGTCGTACACACCGCCTTCGCCCGAGCGCCGGGACGCGGCGGCGAACGCTATTACGCTTTTGTTTTCACCGCCGCCGACCAAGACCTGGCCGTTCTCCTGGTACGCAACGGCCTGGCCAGAACCCGCGGGGTTGGACGCCTCACTCCGCAGGGCGTACCGCGCTCCGAAATGATCGCTCGCCTGCGGGACCTGGAATTGACGGCGGCCATGCAAAGAAAGGGGGTGTGGGAGGCGACCGACACCGAGGCGCTGTCCGCACTGCGCCGGGAGGAGCGGGACGACACGGAACAGCTTCGCCAACAACTGTTCCCGCAGGAACGTCCCGAACGACCACTGGATCCCAACACCGCCAGCTTCGAAGAGCTGCAAACCCTCCCCCTCATCGGCAGGGTCAGAGCGCAGGCGATCATCGACAACCGTCCCTACCATCGAAACGAGGATTTACTGGAAATCCCAGGCATCGGAGAGGGGATTCTTGAAAGGATTAAGGAATACCTGCTGGACCCGGATGAATGGGAACCTGCGCAGCCCGATCCGGCAGAATGACAGATGGAACACAGCCAAGCGAAGGGACTATCGAATATGCGGCAGGCCACCAGTAAAATACTCGACTGGGAGGATGTACAAAGAGAACGGGACAAACTGCGCGAACAAGGTCTGATCCTGGTTTTCACCAACGGCTGCTTCGACCTCCTGCACGCAGGCCATGTCGAATACCTGCAATTCGCCCGCAACCAGGGAGACCGCTTGCTGGTCGGGCTCAACTCCGACGCCTCCGTCCGGCGCGGCAAGGGTTCGACGCGACCAGTCGTTCCGCAGCGGGAAAGAGCCTATGTGCTTGCCGCCCTCGAGTGTGTTGACTACGTTGTCGTCTTCGATCAGGATGAACCTGCCGAATTAATTGCTCGAATCGTTCCGGATGTACTGGTCAAAGGCGAGGACTGGGCCCACTATGTCAGCGGCCGCGAAGTGGTGGAGAGCCACGGCGGCCGCGTCATTCTGGCCAAAATGGTGGAGGGATGGTCGACCACCGATATCATAGCGAAAATCAAGCAGGGTTAGGACAGAAAAATCGGGGACAGAAATATCTTTTCTCCGTTGAGCGGAAGGACGCGAAGATCACAAAGAATAAGACCATGCATCCAATGCGGGAATTGTCCATCTGCGCCTATCTGCGTGATCTGCGGTTAATTGTTTTATTCAACGGCGGAGGCCCGCCGTCTCCATAAGTAACGGCAATCGTCCCCCGGCATGAAATCTCCACTTTTCACCAACGCTTACGGCGTGTCCTGGAAACGGTAGCCGACCCCCCGAACGGTTTCGATTCTGCCACCTACTTCTCCGAGTTTTTTGCGCAGCCCGACGATTTGCACATCGATCGAGCGCTCGGTCACGGGGTAGTCATCGCCATGCACCGCCGAGATGATCTGGTTCCTGGTAAAGACCCTTCCCGGGCGGCGTGCGAGCAGGAGCAGGATCATAAATTCACTGTAGGTCATTTCCAGGCTGGCTTCCCCGAGTTTGACTTCGCGCCGCACCGGATCGATCATCAGGGAATCGTGCCGAACCGTCTCCTCCGCCTGCTCGGCCATGCTCTGTTTTCGAAGCACCGCCCGGACTCGGGCCAGGAGTACCCGGGGGCTGAAAGGTTTGGTCACGTAATCGTCCGCACCCAGTTCCAAGCCCGTAACGATATCGACTTCCTCGCCTTTCGCGGTCAGCATGACAATCGGGATGACGGCGGTTCGGACCTCCCTTTTCAGGCTGCGGCAAACGTCCAGGCCGTTCACTCCGGGCAGCATCAGGTCGAGAATGATCAGGTCGGGAGCTTCTTTTCTCGCATGTTCGAGAGCGGTTTCTCCCGAGGCCACGGCGGACACCAGATAGCCGTCGTTCTCCAGATTGTACCGCAACAGATGTCGGACATCCTTGTCGTCGTCAACCACCAGAATTCTTTTTCTCGGCATCAGCTCACCTCCCAGGCTCGGCGGTTTCGAGCGCTCATTCCTTGTCGCCCTGCAACTTGTGTCGATGTCGAATAATTTCTCCTTCGAGCAGATAGATGATATCCTCGGCGATATTGGTGGCATGGTCGCCGATTCTTTCCAGGCATCGCGACACCCAGAGGATTTGCAGGTATGGGATGTCGTGGGCCGGGTCTTCCCGAATAACTCTGCCGATGGTTTCTTCGGCCTCGCTATGTTTGCGGTCGATCACTTCGTCCAGCTTCATAATTTCCCGGGCTCGTACCAGGTCCAGTTTGATAAAAGCATCGATAGTTTTACTCAGCATGTCAAGGGTTTGACGGGCGAATCCGGAGAAGTCAAAAGGTATTCGCACCTCCGTTGATTCCGCCATCACGACCGCTCTTTTTGCGATGTTGTTGGCCAGGTCCCCCACCCTTTCCAGGTCGTTGTTAATTTTCAGGGCGGCTATGATATAGCGCAGGTCGATTGCCACCGGTTGATAAAGCGCCAGCATTTTCAGGCATTCCTCCTCGATATCCACCTCCATGCGGTCGACCTCCCGGTCCGCCGAGGAGACTTGCCGGGCCAGCTCGACATCTCTGGTTTGAAAAGCCCGAATAGCCTTGTGAATGTTTTCCTGGACCAACGCGCTCAGAGCCAGCAACATGCTCTCCAGCCTTTCCAGTTCTTTCTGCATATACTTCGACATAGCACTTAGCTCCTTGTTATCCGAAGCGTCCGGTAATATAGTCTTCGGTTCGCTTTTCGCGGGGGTTGGTGAACAGTTTTTTTGTTTCGCCGAACTCGATGAGCACACCTTCGTACATGAAGGCGGTCAAATCCGATACTCTGGCCGCCTGCTGCATATTGTGGGTAACTATAATGATGGTATAGCGGCCGCGCAATTCGCCGATCAGCTCCTCGATTCGCGCGGTGGCGCGAGGGTCGAGAGCCGAGGTCGGTTCGTCCATCAGCAGAATCTCCGGGTCCACCGCCAGCGCCCGGGCCAGACACATCCGCTGCTGCTGGCCGCCCGACAAACCCAGTGCGTTCTGAGTCAGACGGTCTTTGACCTCATCCCAGAGAGCCGCCTTTTTCAGGCTGCCTTCCACTATCTTCCGAAGCCGCTGCTTGTCCCTGACTCCCTGCAATCTCGGACCGTAGGCGACATTGTCGAAAATGCTTTTGGGAAAAGGATTCGGTTTCTGAAAAACCATGCCTATTCGCTGCCGCAATTGCACCACATCGATGTTGGAGGCATAAATGTTCTGACTGTCGAAAACCAGCTCCCCTCTGGCATAGCAGTGCGGGATCAAATCGTTCATGCGATTGACCGCGCGCAGGAAAGTGCTTTTCCCGCAGCCGCTGGGGCCGATAATGGCCGTTACCAAACCCTTCGGAATATTAACCGACATTCCCTTGACCGCCTCGTTGTCCCCGTAAAAGATCGAGAAGTTGCGGGACTCGATATGAATTTCCCGGTCGCGCAAGTCGGCCGAAACCGACGACTTGGAAGTAAAACTGACGGGCTTGCCAAGCGTCAGCGTTCCCTTCGGCTTCTCTGTTACAGGCTGCGCCACTGTTGTTTCCACCATGATGTACTATCCTCGCAGTTTCTTTGACACCTTAGCTCTCAGAATAATCGCCGCCACGTTAAGAATCAGGACCAGAGCCACCAAAGTGAAGACCATGCCAAACTGGACGTGCCGGATTTCGTCGACCGCCTCGTGCTCGGTGGCCAGGTTATAGATATTCCATGGCAGTGCCGGAGTGGGGTTGTTCAGAGTCTGCCACAGTCGCAGCGGCTGCCCGACGCTGACGGCGGCGGTAAAGATGATCGGAGCCGTTTCACCGGCGGCCCGCCCCATGCTGATTACGATGCCGGTGAGGATGCCGGGCAAGGCGGCCGGAAGGACCACCGTCAGCACCGTGTGCCATCGCCCGGCTCCCAGCGCCAGCGCCGCTTCCTTGTAGGTTGAGGGGACGGCCAATATCGCCTCCTCGGAGGCGCGGATAACCGTGGGCAGAATCATCAGCGACAAGGTAAGCGAGCCGGCAAGAACGCTTTTCGAGTCGGAAATCTGAATTGTATGCAGGAAGAAAGCCAGGCCGAACAGGCCGAAAACAATACTGGGCACCCCGGCCAGAGTGCTGATGCAACTGCGCAGCAGGCTGACCGTCCGGCTCGGCCTGGCGTATTCGCACAGGTAGATCGCGGCGATTACCCCCATGGGAATGGCGAACAGCATGGCGCCGATTGTCAGGTAGAAGGTTCCGAGCAGTTCGGGCCAGATACCACCGAAGAAATGGGCGTCGCGCGAAGTATTGGTAAGGAACCGCCAGTAGAAGGTGAGCCGCGGCCTCATGATCCGGGTCAGATTGTTCTCGATATATGCAAAGAGCGCTTCGATGTCCGGCTCGATTTCCGTGCCTCTGAACTCCTCGATACGCCGGGTTTTCACCTGCACTCCGAGGCTGGCCGGGTCACTGTAGTCCCAGGAATATCGGTGTAGGACCAAGTCCAGCTCTTCCTGTGCCTGGTCCCACCGCGTCCTCCCGTACTGGTTGCGCAGCAGCTCGGGGCGCACGTCGCCGGGCAAGGGTCCCAGCAAATGACGCAGAGCCTGCTTCAAATCAGCCAGCCGTTGGTTGGCTTCCGCCACCACTTCCAGCTCGGCATCGATACGGGCAATCAGGCCGGCGTAGTCCGCCGCCTCCGGCTGCCCGGCGAGAGTGTCTCGAATACGACTCAGTGTATCGACCACCTGCTCGAGGTTGCTGTCAGGTGGAAGACGAGTCAGTCGGCGGCGCAGGGAACGGGCCAGGCGGCTGTCTTGCTGGGCCGCGACCAACGCTTCGACTTGCTCGACCAGCCCGAACAGTTCATCCTTCAAGTCCAATTCGGCCGCATCCAGCTTGTCGAAGATCGGCTGGCGCGCTTCCCGCACCTTTTCCTGCTCCCGTCTTATTCGGTCGGATGCGCCCTGGCCGAATTGTTCGTACATGACGAGCCGGTGCTCGAAGGTGGCACGAAAAAGATATGCGCCCAGCCCCCGGTACATGATCGGCGCCAGAATCACGATCAAGGCCAAAGCCATCAGAATGATGGCGAAAATGCCGGCGGCCGAGAAGGAGCGGTCGAATATTTTGCGCGTATGCAAATTCATGTGGCTCGTTTATTCCTCGTTTATATGATTGCTATTCCTTGCCCAGCTTCCGGCGTGACCGCCGCACAATTCTTTCGCTGACCAAGTTCATGGTAAAGGAAAAAGCCAGCAAACAGAAAGCCAGGGCGAACAACACATGATAGCGGTCCGAGCCGGTCACATGATCGGCTTCGCCCATGTCGCCGGCGATGGTGGCGGTGAGAGTGCGAATAGGTTGCAGATAATCATAGAAAGGCTGTGGTATCTGCGCCGCGTTACCGGAGGCCATCCAGACCACCATGGTCTCGCCGACCGCCCGCATGACCCCGAGAATAACCGCCGCCATGATACCGCTGATGGCGGCTGGTATTATGGTTTTCAAAATGGTCTCCGCACGGGTGGCGCCCAGGGCGTAACTGCCTTCGCGCAGTTCGCGTCCGGCGGCCTGCAGGGCGTC
>SLNM01000065.1 GCA_007133055.1 Lentisphaeria bacterium | reverse complement strand
TCGTAGGGCGAGAATCCGTCTCGCCCGTGCGAATCGAACCCGGTCGGGACAGATTCCCAACCTACAATTGGCTCGATTCGCCCATTTCGCAATTCTCTACTGCAAGGGCGCATAGTTCAGTCGGCTAGAACGCTACCTTCACACGGTAGAGGTCACAGGTTCGAGTCCTGTTGCGCCCACCATCATTTCTGCCAGCCTGCATTGATCACCGACTTCATGAATCAATCGGGCTAGTCCGCAACGATTTTTCCCAGTTCCCCAACCACTCGGAATGGCAGTTTCAGCACCGTGGCGGTCAGCTCAAATGGCGCCAGCAGACCTTTGCCGAAATTGCGCAGGCCGCGGGAGAGCGAGAGTCCCGGCAGCGGGCATAAAGCGACTTCCACCACCCCCATCGGCAATCTCAGCACCCCGGCCGCCACCACCGGCACTTCGAGTACGGCACCCGCCACATTGATCAATGGTCGAAAGCTGCGCAGCACCAACTGGCCGCTTTCCACCATCAGTGCGGCTTCCGCCACTCCTCCCCGAGCCGGCGGCGGAGCCACCCATAAAAAAGAGGCCAATCCCAATAAGAACGAATAGCGAACGCAATACCGACCAAAATCATTCATCAAGATGTCTCCCTTGCGGCTGAAAATTTCCCGTTTTTATTGTATTTACTCCAAAAGGCGTTACAATAACCGTTCAACCATCAATTTACACGTAATTCGTCAGTCATAGGTGTAACGGCTGGAACAAGCGGTCGGACAAAGATTACGGACACCCCTCTTTGGCGTGGGCTACGGCGGGCAGGTTATTACGGCAGACGATGTTTGTGCGCAACCGTAGCACGTAAGCGCCTGCCTGTGCGTCATGCCTGCGCCGCGTACCTTGGCGCGGCAGGCAGGTGTCCGCGCGCAGACAAGTCGCCGTAAGCATCGGCCGGCACGCTGTCTCCACCTTTCTCTGATGCATAAATTCACACCCCAAAAGGGCGGCGGAGTGAAAAAGCTTCTGTTCATCATCAATCCCATAGCGGGCAGAAAGAACGGCGACATCCCATCCCTGGCCGACAAAGTGCTGACTGACATGGAGAAGCACTATGTGGTCACCGACCAGGCGGGGCATGCTTCGGTCATCGCCAGGGACGCCATTGGCAAGGGCTACGACGCCATTGTGGCGGTAGGCGGTGACGGGACTCTCAATGAAGTGGCCAAGGAACTGGTTCACACCAAGGAGAGGCTCGGGTTGATTCCGACCGGGTCGGGCAATGGCTTTGCCAGCCATTTGAAGGTTCCTCTGTCGCCAAGGAGAGCTTTGCTGGCTTTGAAGAGGAATGATTTCTTCGCCTGCGACGTTGGCCGGATTAATCAATCCTACTTTCTCACCACCTGCGGTTTCGGGTTCGACGCCAAAGTCGCCCATGCCTTTGCCCTTTCCGACCGGCGCGGGTTTGACAGTTATGTTTCCTCGGCCTGGAAAGAATACCTCGGCTTCAAGCCGCGAACCTACCAGTTCACCGTTGACGGCAGGGAGCTTGAGCGCAAAGCCTTTATCATCACCCTGGCCAATGCCAATCAATACGGCAACATGGCCAGGATTGCGCCCGAGGCCAGATTGGACTCCGGGATTTTAGTATGCTGCGTGGTGCGCTCCTTCAAGCCCGTATCCGCCCCGCTGCTGGCCTTGCAGTTGCTGACGGGCACACTGCCGATGAACCGGCACTACGAGCAATTCCCCTGCAAGTCGTTCACCTTGAAAAACTACGCTGGCCCCTACCACATCGACGGCGAACCTCTGCACTTGGATCATGGAACCGTTGACATTGAGGTACTGCCGGGAGCGCTGCAAGTATTGGGGCGGTTGCCGGCCAAGCGCGTTGCCAAGCCCATAAAAACAGGACGCAAATCCCCGGTCTTACTGCCAGGCCTGTCGCCCAGGATTGGGCACAAAAACAGTAACCGCAAGAGGATTATCAGCCTATGATCACCTATGATTTCAGCGGTCAGAACATGCTTGTCACCGGCGGCACCCGCGGTATTGGCCGGGCCATATCGGAAGCGTTTCTGCGATCCGGCGCCCGGGTTTTCGCGGTCTACGCCGGCAACCGAAAGGCGGCCGAGGACTTTGCCGCGGCCAATGCCGAGCACGGAGACCGCCTGAGTCTGCATCAGTTGGATGTGGCCGACTACGGCGCGGTCGAACGATTCTATCAATGGCTGGACCGGGAAATCGAGCAATTGCATGGTTTGATCAACAATGCGGGGATTCGCCAGGACGCGGTGGTAGGTATGATGAGCCTTCAGGAGTGGCAGTCGGTGCTGGACACTAATCTTACCGGGGTCTATGCGATGTCCAAGCTTGCGATTCACAAGATGCTTGGCCGTCGCTATGGTCGCATCATCAACATCACCTCCCCCTCCGGCGAACTAGGCTTTGCCGGCCAGGCCAACTATGCCGCCAGCAAGGCCGGTCAGATTGCCTTCGCCAAGTCGCTGGCCCGGGAAGTGGGGAAGCGCAAGATCACCGTCAACTGTGTCTCGCCTGGTTTCATCGACACCGAATTTATCGCCAACCTGCCTGAGCAGCAGCTGGCGGCCTACCGCCAAATGGTTGATTTGAAGCGGTTCGGCACCGCTCGCGAGGTGGCTGACAGTGTCCTGTTCCTAGCCTCCGAGGAAGCCAGCTACATCACGGGCGCGACTTTGCATGTCACCGGCGGGGTGTAACCCAGGGCGCCGGTTTCGGGTATCGTTGTCGCGCAACTTTGTCGAATGAGGCTAGGTTTCGGTCAGATTGCGAATTTCATCGAGGAACTCGCCCACATCCTCAAAGCTTCGATAGACCGAGGCGAACCTGACGAAAGCCACGTGATCGGCTTTGCGCAGCTCCTCCATCACCACCTCGCCGACATAGTGCGAGGGCACTTCCCGCTCCGGATATTCCTCCAGCACGCGGGTTACATTCTGCACAATCTTATCAATTTGCAGCTCGCTGATCGGTCTTTTCCAACAGGCCTGGCGAACTCCCGCGCGAATCTTGGCCGGGTTGAAATCCTCGCGCGCTTTATCGCGCTTGACAACCAGCATCTCCGCCCGCAACACCATTTCGTGCGTGGTAAAGCGGTGGCCGCACTTGACGCACTCGCGGCGCCGGCGGATATTCTCGCCTTCGCGGGACTCCCGGGTATCGACCACACGGTCATCAAAACAACCGCACTTAAGACATTTCATGGCCTGCCCTCTATGGTTACGGTGTCAGTCAAAATCGCGTACGATACGTTCGATACCTGTGGCCCGGCCGCTTTCCGGACAAACCTCGACCAGGGTGGCGTTGAGTCGTATGTTTGTCTCCACCACGTTAAACCGAGCCGGCATACCGGTGGTGAAGCGATGCAGTACCGGCTTGATCTCCCGTCCCAGGACCGATTCGCGTCCGCCGACCATGCCGACATCGGTCTGGTAGGCCGTACCGCCGGGGAGGATTTGTTCGTCGGCCGTAGCCACATGCGTGTGGGTTCCCAGCACCACGCTCGCCCGGCCATCGAGGTAGCGGCCCATGGCGATCTTTTCACTGGTCGCTTCGCCGTGAAAATCGACCACCACAATCGCCGTGTGCGGGCGCAGTTCCTCAATCATCCGGTCGGCGGCGGCAAACGGACAGTCCGCCTGGGAATTGATAAAGGTTCGTCCCTGCAAACAGACCACACCGACTGGCAGGCCGTCGGTCGCCAGAAATACTCCGCCACCCCGGGCCGGCTGGCAAGCAGGCAGATTGGCGGGTCGCAGCACCCAGGGGAAGAGGTCTGCTTCCTGGGCAAACTCCTTCTGGTCCCACATATGATCGCCACCGGTGATCACATCCACCATGGGCGCCGGCGTAACTGAACGAATGCACTTGGCGTTGAGACCGGCGCCCGCCGCCATGTTTTCGCCATTGGCAACAATTATGGCGCAACCGTACTGACGGCGCAAAACAGGCGCCAGCGCCGCCACCGCCCGGCGTCCGCCCTTGCCTACGATATCACCAATGAACAGAATTTTCATAACCGTTATTCCTGCAAGCCGTGAGCCCGGCGAATTTCCTGTGCGCGCAGCCCGGCCTCCTCGGCGGTCGGAATACCGCTTTGGTAAACCCGCTCGTAAATCCTGGCGGCCGCGTCGAACTGTCGCTTGTCGACCAGAATACGAGCGGCTTCATAGGCGGCGCGGGCGAAATAATACCAATCGCGGACGCGTCCGACGCGAGTATGCATGTCATAGGTAAAAACGATATCCAGGAACAGGTCCAGAGCCTGTGCCTGCTCGCCCGTCTCGACCAGCGCTTTGCCCAGTCGATATGTGATGTTTTCCCTGAGATCGGGATTCAATGTCTCGGACTGCAGCAGTCTCCGATATATTTCCACCGCCCGGGCGCGGCTTTGCTCGGTATCCAGGGCGAAATACATATCGGCCACCCTCCCCCGAGCCGCCACATTCAAGTCTCCCTCCGGCAGTTTTTGCGCCGCTTTCTCAAACCACTCCGCGGCCTGGCTGAAATCATGGTTGGCGGCCAAAACATCTCCTCGTAAAAAGGCGCCGCGGCCAATCACCATCTCGCCGCCCCCGTGCTCCTCGCAATGAGCTTGCAGCCGGTTCAGCAGCCGCAAAGCGCGATCGGCGCCGTTCTCCTGGGCGAAGGCCGCGGATGCCGCCTCGTACAGCGCCTGCGCCGCCCGTGCGTCGCCCGGAAAAAGCAGAGCCACCCGCCGATACTCGGCTTCTGCCCGCGCCGGGTCTCCCCGGTTGACATAATGATCGGCCAGCCACAGCAGTACATCGGCAGCCAGCGGCAATTGTTCATAATCCCCGACAAACCTTTCTCCCTCGGTCACTGCCAGGTCATAGTCGCCAAGCTGGAAGGCCAGGTGAACCCGATAATAATAGGCATTGGTGTGCAGGTCCGATTCGGGATACTCTGTGCAGATTCGGTTGAGAGCGCGCATCGCCCGGTTCATATTGCCCTGAGCCACGGCGATCCGGTAAATTTCCATCAATGCGCCGGGTGCTTTTTCATGCTCCTTGAAATGGGCAACGAACTTCTCGTAGGCGCCAATGCTTTCCTCGCCCCGGTCGGCGTCGCGCAGCGCCCCGGCCTTGCCGAGCCAGGCTTCCGGCAAACGCTCATCCTGTGAATACTCCTCGATGAACTGGGCGAACACTGCGGCGGCGTTGACCAGCCGTCCCGCCCTAACTCTGGTTTGCGCCTGCCGCAGACGGGCATCCGCCGCATAGTCGGTGTCGGCATAGTTATCGGCTACGGACTGATAAAAGGTTGCGGCCTCGGCATAGTTTCCGGCCAGCGCCGCCGCCTCGGCCGCCAGCATCATAGCGCCGGCCTTGCGGGCATCGTCAACCGGCAGACGACAGGCTTCGACGTAGACCGAGGATGCGGTCGCATAATTCTCCTCCTGTCGGATCAATGTCCCCAGGTAAATCCCGCTTTGATAGCGTAAATCCAAGGGCATCTCCTGATCATCGAGGATATTTCGATAATACTCGGCGGCCCGCTCTGAATTGTTGGTCTTTTCGGCCAGCAAGGCCAGTCGAAAACGCGCCTGGGGCACTTCTTCATGGTCAGGAAACTTTTCAAGCAAGCCCTCCAGTGTAAGGATGGCCTCCTGGTTCCACTCCAGAGCCATCTCGCACTCGGCCTGCAAGATCATGATTTCGGCTCTCTCCCCGCTGGTGGGCGCCAGCGGTCGAGTTTTACGCAGCACCTGCAATCCCGCCTCCCATCGCTCCACCGCCACCAACTTGCGGGCAAGCTGCGAAAACACCAGCCACCAAGTTCTTTCGTAAGCCACCGGCGCCTCGTCAACGACTGTCTGAAACGAGGCCATTGCCTGGTCGATCTCCCCGCCGGCAAGCTGCAGTAGAATCCGGTGCAGAACCACCGCCGAAGCATCCTCGCCCAACTGCTCCCCAACCTGCTGCAGCAGTTTTTCGGCCTCCTCTTCGTTCTCCAAGGCAACGGCTATCTTGACCAAATTGAGCTTTGCCTGATAGCGGAACCCCGATTCCGGGTATTTCTCGAGAAACTCGTCAATCGTTTCCCAGGCTTCCTGCCAGCGTGCCGACCCGGCATAGGCATCGCCCATCAGCAGTCTGGCCTGTTCCTGAAGCTCCGGAAACAATTCATCCTCCAACAATGGCGCCAGTATCGTCAGCGCCTGCTCCGTCTCGCCTTCCCGGACCAGCAAGGCGGCCCGCCAATAAATTAAATTACGTCGATAGTATTGATCCTCCGTACCCTCCGATTCTCGGTCATAGTAGGCCAGCGTGCGGCGGGCGGCCGCCAGATCCCCCCGCAGCAGGTGCGCTCGCATAAGCAGAATCGTGGCATCGGTGAAATCCGGTTCGTTGCCGCCGGTCTGCTCCCGATAGGCGGCAAAGAAACGGGCCGCCGAACTGTAGATTCCGTCCCCGAGCGCCCGCATGCCTTTCTGCCGGTGTTCATACCCCAAATCCACCCTGGGCGCCGCCTCGAGCGACAATTCCTCCTCCGCCGTCAAGGTTGGCCGGGGTGAAAACTGCCGCTGAGCAGCCGTTTCCGGAGCAACCACCAGCAGACCAAACCAAGCCGCCGCCAAAGACACCAGGCGGACTACAACGCCGGCGGTTGAACAGCCAGGGACTTTGATTTTTATGCGAAGTCGATTCATAAGTCTTGGCGACTCCGGGAAAATCCCGTCAGTTGAAACAATATATCGGACTTTTTGATTAGACTGATTACTATAGCAAGCATAGGCGAAATCGCGAACAAGCACCATTCGCAAGCGTAATGCGTCAGTCAAAGATACGTCTCTTGAATCAAACAATCGTCAGCCGGCATGAGTTCCGGCCACTCTCCGCCCTTCGCTGACGCATTACGAGGGCGAATGCACAACGGTTGCAACCCCATCCCCCAGCGTTATATTTCTTTTCATTGATAATTTCGGCTCTTTCTCAAAACGAATGGGTTGCTAATAGTTTTTCTTAGATTTTGTGGGTAACAGCTTGGTTTCAGGTTTCAGGTTTCAGGTGTCAGGAGAGAATAATGGCAGAAAGCATCTATATGGCCATGCTCAAGAAATACATATCGCAAGAAACCTTGCGCCAGTATAGAG
>SLNM01000287.1 GCA_007133055.1 Lentisphaeria bacterium | reverse complement strand
CCATTTATTGTGACCTGACATGGTATAATCTCTGCTCGCTAAAGTTTTCCCGTTTTTCTGAACTCAACCATCCAAAGCTTCCAAGTCTTCAACGGGTCGCTAGCCTGATTAATTCATGCGAATTCGGCCATGCGCCATTATATATTTATAATCAATTTTGATCTCTATAAGGCAAAACCGGAAAAGTTCAGCTCGCTTGTATTATTGCTGTTTGAATATAATAGCGAAGGCTGCCGAATGCAAGGAAACCAACCGGGAACGCTCACCAGCAGTGGGCGCGGCCATGGAGGCTCCGCCCCGCCGTCAGCGCCCGTTCGGCATACTCCATGCTGAATCCCAACAGATTGATTTTTTGTCGACTGTGTTTTGATAAGCAGACGATTCTCGATTTCGGGGTCGATTCTGGATTCCAGATTCTCAAGGTACTGCTCTATCATTTCTCTGGCTTTCTTCAATACTAGCCTGAATAATTCACGAGCCATCTACTGCGAGTTGCCATTGCCCGCAATCTCAACAACTTGCAACCGACACCGATCTTTGCCGTACGTCCAGTACGCCGCGACCGGTTTACGGCCGCAAGCTGTTGACCTCGCGCACACTGGCACCTCTCGCTACGAAGTTCATGAATTAATCAGGCTAGAGTTTCATGGCCCGGTCAATGGGTTGGGTCGGAGGCTCAAGACAAATCAATATCGTCCATAGCGCTGGATCGCGGCCATTAGCAGACGCATTCCTGAAAGACGGCTGCCATTGTTGATGGAGCCGGCTGTTGTGAAGTTGAGTCCGCGCTTCTCGCGAGCCTGGTCAAAGTCACGCAGAAATTCCGCCACCATATTGGCCTCTTCATTGTAACTGTAGGTAAAGGGGGCCATCTGGCCATTGATGACCGCATGCGGACAATGCGCCCGAATTTCGGCAACCGTTAAGGTGGGCCCGAAATTCGTGCCCGTCAGATTCAGTTCCGCCAGCAGTGGCAGCAAATGCGCCATGTTCGAGTCGCTGTGCTGATAACGCCGGTTTTTCGGGTCGGGCGCGTAGCGGCCAAATACCGCACGGTGAATCGGCATGGCAAACGTTTCATATAGGTCCGGGGAGAAAAGGCAGCAGTTGTCATCCGCCCAGCTCCAGCCACTGGCCAGCTCGTCCTTAGTCAACCCCGCCTCTTCATCGAGCACCCGCGCCCGCTCCAGAATCGCCCGTCCAAGCACATCACTGAAGCGTGCAAACAGCTCGGGTTCGTCATAGGCCAGCAAAAGCAGATTCTCGGGTCCGTAGATTGAGCAGGCAAACGTGCAGGGACCCCGTTGTCTGCGATATAGCGGCACCGTGCATCCGAGAGCGGTCAGACGCGATTTCTCCGAACCCCAGTTCTCCGGCAATATGAAAGCGCGCAAATCTTCCAGTCGCTTCTCCACCCGATCCAGCAAGGCGGATAGCTCCTCGGGCGTATGCGCCGACTGCTTGAGCCACCAGCTCCCGTTCGGTCCGCCTTCCCAGACATTTTTCGCCTCGAAAATATCATGCAGAGCCTTGACCTCAGGCCATTGCCTGGAAGCGTCGGCGGGCGGTGTTTCCGGCACCAACCGTCTACCCACTATGGCTTCGGCCTTGTCGTTGTACTGGCGACTGATTTCCGATGCCCACCTCTTGTCCTGGTAGAGGAAGCGCCACCAGTCCTGCTCAATCCCCAGTTCATCGAAAATGCACTCCCAGTTGCAGATCGCGCCCAGCGGAACCTGCGGGATATCAGTTCCGAACGGATTCGCCCGAGCCATTTCCTGGTCTCGCCAAAAAACGTCCAAATCCACTGGCGCCAGACCTCCGTTGGCTTTTGTCTCCGCCAATAATGCATCAACCTTGCGCCGGTCTTCCGCTGTTGCCTGCTCGTATGCTCCAGCCATCTTTGTATTCCTTAGGTTGCGAGTTTGGGCCAGTCAAACTTCGGCCGGATCGGCTTCGCCACCGGCTGCGGGCGCAGTGTAGTTGACGTTGACACGCGGGACTGTGGCCTGCACTTCGCTTCGCCACTGGGCCAGTTGCCCGGCCATGCGTTCGACACGCTCCGGCTGTTCCGCGCTCAGGTCGTGGTTCTCTTCGATATCCTGGCGTAGGTTGTAGAGTTCGCGGCGGTTGTCCTCGAAAAACTCGATCAGCTTCCAGTCGCCATGGCGCACCGAGCAGGCCGGGCTGCCGCCCTGGTTGGAGTAATGGGGATAATGCCAGAAGATCGGTCCTCGCTCGAAAGCTTCTCCGCTCAGCAGCGGCATCAAGCTTTTGCCGTCGGCATGCTGAACCGGGTGCTCGGGCAGTCCGGCGGCCGCCAGCAGAGTCGGGTACCAGTCGGGGCTGGTGCAGGGTTCGTCGGTACTGCGTCCTGGTGCCACCACCCCGGGCCAGCGAACGATCTGGCAGACGCGGTTGCCGCCTTCGTACATCCAACCTTTTCCTTCGGACAGAGGTGCGTTGCAGGTCGGCGAGCCTTCGCTGGTCGAGAGTCCGCCATTGTCGCTGGTGAACACGACCAGGGTATTGTCGGCAATCCCCTGGTCGTCCAGCTCGTCGAGCAACCGTCCGATGGCTGTGTCCAGATTTTCGATCATGGCCGCGTATTCGGCATGGCATTGGAAGCGCCGTCGCACCACGGGTTTGTCGCGCTTATGATGGCAGGGGTGAAATTCGCCCGGTTCCAGCGCGTCTTCATCGCGCAAACCTAGGCTTTCTGCTTTGGCCCGGTATTTTTCGACCAGTTCGGCGGGCGCCTGAATCGGGGTATGCACCGCATAGTGTGACAGGTTGAGAAAAAATGGTCGTTCGCGGTCGCGTTCTCTGATTAGTTTGATGGCCGCGTCGGTCAGGCCGTCGGTAAAGTGCTGCCCTTCGGGTCCGTCCTCCATGGTCGGGCACTGCCAGGGACTGAAGAAACCGTGTTTGGGCATGCCCCAGCCGCAGCCGCCGATATTGACTTCAAAACCGTGCTGGTCGGGCCAGAATGGTTTCTCGCCGAGGTGCCATTTGCCGACATGCCAGGTTTGATAGCCGGCGTCATCGCGCAAGGCGGTGGCGATGGTGCGTTCGCAGTGCGGCAGAAAATGCAGATATGGCACGTCGCACAGCCTGCCGTAGGTATGTCCGCCGATGAACTGAGTGATCGAAAGCCGGGCCGGGTAGCGCCCGGTCATCAGGCTGGCGCGTGTGGGTGAGCAGACAGGGCAGGCGGCATAGGCGTCTGTGAAGCGCATGCCCTGTTCGGCCAGCCGATCAAGATTGGGGGTTTCATAGAACGAGCTGCCGTAGCAGGTCAGGTCGGCCCAGCCCAGATCGTCGATGAGAATAAACAGAATGTTCGGTCGCACGATTTCCGGCCCCTTTCAATGGTTACACGAATCTATCCTGATTAATTCATGCGAATTCGGCTCGCGGCAAACTAGACTCGTGAATTCTTCAGGCTATGCCCTGATTCTGGTTCGGCGGCGGTGCGGCATGGCTATTCCATGATGATGGTTTTGTAAGTGCCGCCGGCCGGGATCATGGGCAGCACGTGCTCCTGGTACTGAACATGCACATCCAGCAGGAACGGTCCGGGGGTGTCGAGCATCTCGGCGATGGCATCGTCGACCTCTTCTTTTTTCCAGACTTCCCGGCCCGGGATCAGGTATCCTCTGGCGATGGTTACGAAGTCGGGGTAGGGTCGGTCGCTTCTGACATTGGCGAGGACCGTGTTGCCGCGGCAACTGTCATAGAATCGGTCTTCCCACTGGGCGACCATGCCCAGGTGCTGGTTGTTGAGGATAATCATTTTCACGTCGACATCTTCGCAGTGGACAGTTCCCAGCTCCTGAATATTCATCTGGAAACTGCCGTCGCCATCGATTTCCACCACCAACTGGTCGGGGCGGGCGATTTTGGCGCCGATGGCCGAGGGCAGGCCGAAGCCCATGGCGCCGAGCCCGCCCGAGGTCAGTAGCTGGCGCGGTCGGCTGAACTGGTAAAACTGGGCCGCCCACATTTGATGCTGTCCGACCCCGGTGACAATCATGGCCTCGCCGCCGGTCTTATGGTACAGTCGTTCGACCACGTATTGCGGCTGAATTTGGGAGCTGGAGCCATAGCGCAGCGGGTGTTCTTTTTTCCACTGCTGAACCTGCCGGTGCCAGGCGGAGGTTTGCTTGCGAAGAGGCTGCTCCAGCAACTTTTTCAGCATTGCCCTGACATCGCAGACCACGCCGATGTCGGCCCGCTTGTTTTTGTTGATTTCCGAGGGGTCAATGTCAATGTGGACAATTTTGGCATTGACCGCGAAGGTATTGACATTGCCGGTCACCCGGTCATCGAAACGGGCGCCGAGAGCGACCAGCAGGTCGCACTCATTGGCGGCATAGTTGCCGTAATAGGTGCCGTGCATGCCCAGCCACTTCAAGGAAAGCGGATGGCTGTCCGGGAAGGCGCCCACCCCCATCAGGGTGGTGGTTACCGGGATATTGTAGGCTTCGACGAACTTAAGCAGCTCTTTTTCGGCCCCGGCCGAAATAATGCCGCCGCCGACGTAGAGGCAAGGCTTTTGCGACTCTTCAATCGCCGCCCGCACCGCCGCCACTTCCTCCGGGCTCGGATTCTTTCTGATTTTGTAGCCCAGTGGAACCACTTCCTTGCCGGGAAAGGTTGGCACGCATGTTTTCTGCTGCACATCCTTCGGTATGTCGATGATCACCGGGCCGGGTCGGCCGCTGGCGGCCAGGTAGAAGGCTTCGGCCAGGACCGAAGGAATCTCCTCCGGGCTGAGGACCAGATGGCTGTGCTTGCAGATTGGCCTGGTCACGCCGATGATGTCGGTTTCCTGAAAGGCGTTCTTGCCAATGTATGTGTGGGGCACCTGACCGGTGATGAAGACGACCGGGATCGAGTCCATGTATGCGTCGGCAATACCGGTGATCAAATTGGTGGCGCCCGGTCCGCTGGTGGCCATGCAGACCCCGGTTTTACCGGTGGCCCGGGCATAGCCCGCGGCGGCAAAGGCGCCGCCCTGTTCGTGGCGCGGCAGAATCACGCGCAGAGACGACTTCTGCAGTGATTGGTGCAGCTCTATCGAACCACCGCCGGGATAGGCGAATATTTCCCTCACTCCCTGCCGTTCCAGGCAGCGCACGACCAGGTCGGCGCCTTTCATCGGTTGCCCGGACGCGGATGGGGTGGATGATGTTTTGCTTTTGGCGTGCATTGTACCAAGTCCCTTTTCAAGTCCCTTTTTCTGTGGAAAAAAAATGAATATAGGCTATGGTAATGAAAAGTCAAGATTGAGCGGAGAATTATGTCATCGGCAATTCATGTCAATCGTCTGGTCGACGAAATCAGCCCCTATCTGCGGCAGCATTCCACCAATCCTGTTGACTGGCGTCCGTGGGACGAGCGGACTCTGGCGGAAGTGCGGGAGAAGGGGATGCCGGTTTTCTTGTCGATTGGCTATTCCGCCTGTCACTGGTGCCATGTGATGGAGCGGGAGACCTTTTCCGACTTCAATGCGGCCAAGGCGCTCAACCAGGATTTCATTGCGATCAAGGTGGATCGCGAGGAGCATCCGGAAGTCGACCATCTCTACATGACCGCCACTCAAGTTCTCACCGGCGCCGGCGGCTGGCCCAATAATCTTTGGCTGACTCCGAAGATGCAACCATTCTATGCCGGGACCTATTTCAATCAGGAGACTTTCATCGAACTATGCGATAAACTGGCCTGGTCCTGGCGGGAGCGCCGCTCCGAGGTGGAAGCCCGGGCCGAACAAATCATGGGGATTCTGGAGCGCATCAGCGCTCGCATCGCCGAAACTCCGCGGGTCGAGCTTGCCCCATCGTTGGTCGAGCGTGCCGCACGCCGGCTGGAACAGGAGCTTGATCCTCAATACGGAGGGTTTCCCGGCCATCCCAAGTTCCCGCCCCACAACGCCCTGCGGTTTCTCCTCGAACGGTCGGCCCTCGAACGGTCGGCGGGGGGAGGCCAGGGGGGCACGGTTCCAAAGCCTGTCTTGACTACTTTGCAGGCCATGGCCGCCGGCGGTATTCGCGATCATATCGGCGGAGGCTTCCATCGCTATGCCACGGATCAAAAGTGGCTCGTGCCGCATTTTGAAAAGATGCTCTACGACAACGCCCTGCTGCTGGTCAACTACACCCTGGCCTGGAGGCTGACTGACGATCCTCTCTGTCAGCGGGTCGCCACCGAAATCGCCGAGTGGATAAGGCGCGAGATGACCACCGCCCAGGGGGTTTTCCACTGTTCTCTCGATGCCGACTGCCAAGGGCAGGAGGGCGCATTCTACCTATGGACCACCGAGCAGATCGAGCAGGCGCTGACGGCCAGGGAAAGCCAGCTTTTTCAAGAGGTTTACGGTATTGAGAGCGCGGGCAACTTTGTGCATCAGGTGCCGGCCGGGAAACAGGGCGGTGAGAATATTCCGCACCTGCCTCTGCCGGTCGCGGAATACGCCCGCAAACATAGTCTCAGACCGGAACGGCTGGAGGGCAAATTGGCGGCAATACGGGCGAAGTTGCTGGATGTCCGCAATCGGCGGCTGGCACCCCAGCCCGACGACAAGGTTCTGGTTGACCTGAACGGACTGACCATATACGCCCTGGCCTTGGCGGGTGGTGCCATGAATAAGCCAGAATGGCTTGACGCCGCCGCCAGGGCGGCCGATTATTTGCTGGCCAGCGCCATCAGCCGCGACGGCGACCTGGCCCATTCCTGTCGCGGCGGAAAAACCTTTATTCGCGGGTATCTTGACGACTATGTTTTTTTTATCCGGGGCTTGCTCGAGCTTCACAGTCAGCGCGGCGATAAACGCTGGTGCCAGACCGCTGAGGAACTTTCCTGGCGTACTGTGGCCGAATTCGCCGACCGCAAGCGGGGCGGCTTCTATTTTACCGGCAAAAATCATCAGACGATTCTGCGTCGTCATTGCGATGCCTTCGACCAGACCACCCCGTCGGGCAATGCCATGATGACCGAATGTCTGCTGCTTCTTTATCGGCAGACCCGGAGAATGCCGTACCTCGAGATTGCACAGAGAACCCTGGCGGAGTTCAGCGGGGTCATGCACTCCTCGCCGCTGGAAACTCTGGCCATGCTGACCGCGCTGCAGCATTACCTGCGCAT
>SLNM01000173.1 GCA_007133055.1 Lentisphaeria bacterium | reverse complement strand
TCACCCACACCGACGTCGCGCAGGCGCTGCGCGACGAGCTCACGAGGCAGGATGACGACAATGGATGACATCAGAGGCGCTGCGGCCGGAACTGAACTCGACGAGGTGCATCACCTGGTCAGAGAACTGTCCCGGCAGGGCAAGCCGGTAGTGGCGGTGATGCGCTCGATGGGTGCCAGCGGCGCCTACTACATCGCCGCCGCCGCCGATCATATTGTCGCCAACCCCCTGACTATCACAGGCAGTGTCGGGGTGATCATACCCCACTTCGAGTACTCTGAACTGCTGGACAAGGTCGGGGTCGCCTATACTCCATATAAGTCGGGCGAAATGAAAGACTTGCTCAGCGGCGGCTTGCAGCGCGACCCGGAGGTCCAGCGCCAGGCGAACGAGCATCTGCGTGAGATAGTAGACGCCAGTTTCCGACGTTTTGCCGAGGGCGTAGCCTGGGGACGCAGCGGTTATTCCAACGCCGAAGAGGTGATGGCCGCGGAATTCGGAGACGGCCGCATCCTCTCCGGCACCCAGGCCCATGAACTGGGACTGGTCGATCAACTGGGCTATTTCGACAACGCATTGGACAAGGCGCGAGAGCTGGCCGGGCTCGAAGAGGTCAACGTGGTACGCTACCGCCGCCCATGGTCACTGCGAGATTTGTGGATTATGCGCGCCGGCGAGGGGGACACGAACCTGATGAAAATTGAGCTGCCGAACTTGCTAGATTCCGGTCAGGCACTTTATTATCTGCTGCCGGGGCTGCTGTGATTTATAGGATGTCTGAATCCGTGAAAGTTACGCTCGAATCGTAATCCGTAGTCGTCGCCGTGTTCGTCAACCGGCACGGATCCTCCACCTTTCACCTACGGAATAATCGAATAGCATACGTCAACGCGGAGTCCGAAGACCATGAATTTTTTTGACATTGTCAGCGAATCCGCCTGCGCAGTGAAAATCCCTGCCCGTACTCGGGAGCAAGTACTGCGGGAGATCGCCAGTCGAGCGGCCGCTCTGCCCGCCTTGAAAAAGGCGGGGAGAGATGAAATTTTCCGGCGCCTGCTGGAGCGCGAGCAACAAGGCAGCACCGGCTTTGGAGGAGGAGTTGCCATCCCCCACGCACGCCTGCCCATGGCCGATGAATTTGTCTTGTTTATCGTCACCACCGCCAAGCCGGTGGAATTTCAGGCGATGGACCGTAAAAAAGTGCAGATATTCTTCGTTCTGCTGGGCCCGGAGCAGAATGTCCGGGAACACCTGCAAATACTGGCCGCCATCTCCAATGTCCTCGCCCACGGCAAGATCAGGAAGGAATTGCTGGCCGCGGGCGACGGCTCGGTTCTGCACGAGATACTGCTGAGCAGAATCCAGGAGCAGGAACGGCTGACCCCGCAGGAACAGGAAAAGATGAAGCTCCTGTTCCTAGTGCTCTATGAAGAACGGTTCTTCTATGACATCCTTGAATATTTTCTGCAGGAAGGGGTTGACGGCGCCACCATTATTGACTCGACAGGCATGGGACAGTACATCTCAAACATTCCGCTGTTCGCCAGTTTCATTGGCTTTATGAACGAACAAAAAAACCATAGTCGAACCATCATGGCAACTGTCCCCGAGAGCCAGGCGGAAAGCATGGTCAGAGGCATAGAAAGAATTACCGGGGACCTGGAGAAGAAACAGGGTGCCATGGTCATGCTCCTCGATGTGGCGTTCTGCAAGGGCACAATGGAAATGCTCTAAACATAAGAAATAACATGGCAAAAGTAACTTTCATGGGTGCGGGCAGCACGGTATTCGCGAAGAACATTCTGGGCGACTGCCTGTCGACGCCGGCTTTGCGGCAGAATCTGCATATTGCATTGTACGATATAGATTCACAGCGCTTGCAGGATTCGCAGATGATGCTGGAGAATCTCAATCGCAATATCAATGAGGGTCGGGCCACCATCACCAGCCATCTGGGCGTGCGCCAGCGGCGGCAGGCGCTGCGCAGCGCCGATTTTGTGGTCAATGCCATCCAGGTCGGCGGCTATGAGCCAAGCACTGTCATTGACTTCGAGATACCCAGGAAGTACGGTCTGCGGCAAACCATTGCCGACACTTTGGGGATCGGCGGTATTTTCCGCGGTCTTCGGACCATCCCGGTCATGCAGGACTTTGCCGACGATATTGAAAAGGAATGCCCCGCCGCCTGGCTGCTCAACTACACCAATCCCATGTCCATTCTCACAGGCTACATGCAGCAGCATACCAAGGTCAGGACGGTCGGCCTTTGCCATTCGGTTCAAGGCTGCGCCTACCATTTGCTCAGGGCGCTCGGCATGGAGGATCAGATCGAGGGGATGCAGTGGAAGATCGCGGGCATCAACCATATGTCCTGGCTGCTGGAAATCACCAGCAGCGGCAAGGACCTTTATCCGGAAATTCGCAGGCGGGCCGAGCGCAAGAACAAGCAGGCCCGGCGGAAAAACGGCAAAAAACACGGCGACATGGTACGCTACGAAATGATGCGCCACTTCGGCTACTACAATACCGAATCCTCCGAGCACACCGCCGAATACCATCCCTATTTTATCAAAAGCCAGTTCCCGGAGCTGATTGAAGAGTTCAACATACCGCTCGATGAATACCCACGCCGCTGCGTCAAGCAGATCGAGGGCTGGAAAAAACAGCGCGAGGAACTGGTCGGCAACAGCCAGCTATCGCACAAGCGCTCGCATGAATACGGCTCGTTGATCATGGAAGCGGTGGTCACCGGACAGCCTGCCTGCATTGGCGGCAATGTCCTCAACACCGGATTGATCCCGAACCTGCCGGCCAAGGCCTGCGTCGAAGTCCCATGCCTGGTTGACCGGAACGGGGTGAAAGGAGTATATGTCGGTGAACTGCCGGAGCAGTTGGCGGCGCTTAACCGCACCCATATAAACGTCCACCTGCTGACCATCGAAGCCGCCAAGACACTGCGCAAAGAGGCTGTCTATCATGCGGCCATGCTCGATCCCCATACCCGCAGCGAGCTGACGCTCGATCAAATCCGAAACTTATGCGACGATCTGTTCGAGGCTCACGGCGATATGATGCCGAAATATAGGTGAGGGGACATTGATGGGTGAAAGTTGAGGGGGGCTGTCAGTACCGCCGGGACTTCTAACCGCCGGGAGGATGTTGCTGAACAACTCGGGGACTCCATGTCTACGGAGTCATAAGGTCAACCTGTCAGTCCGGAGTCATGAAGTCACGAAGACATGAAGTCAAAAAAATGAAGTTCGCACTTTAGTTTAGTATGGCCAGCCGGGTCGGTGGGAGGCTCCCCCGAAAAAGGGACAGTGTTCATGAAAATTGAGAAGCACGCAAAGCGCGATCACGGACTTTGGCTCGGAACCAGCCGAGGTCAGATTCATCTGCAATTTCTGGGCGACTCGATTGTCAGGGTCCGCTACACTCGGGAGAAAGCCTTTTCCGACAAGCCAAGCCTGATGCTCCAGACCACGCCGCCCTCGCCCGCGGACATGCCCGTCCAGCAGACGGAGGACATGCTGGTCGTCTCCTCTCCCGAACTGACCTTGGAGATTGATCGCCGGACATCCAGCTTCACCTGGCGCGATGCCGCAGGCCGGCTCCTGACCCGGCAGCCGCGGCGAGAAGGCATGACCCTGGCGCCGGTCGAGGTCAAGCAGGCGATTCTCGAGGATGTCCATGCCAAGGAAGGGGTCGACGGTGTTCGCGTCAAGGCGCGGCAGGTCGGCTGGCGCACGCTTCGCACCGCGTGGCAGGCCAAGCTGCGGTTCGAGTTCCAGCAGGACGAGGCGCTTTATGGGCTTGGCCAGCATGACCAGGGGGTCTTCAATTACCGCGGCCAGCAGGAGTATCTGTTTCAGCAGAACACCAAGGTCGCCATGCCCATGCTTCTCAGCACCCGCGGCTGGGCGGTACTACTCGACAGCTACAGCCTCGGCAGCTTCCACGACGATTGCCACGGCTCCTATCTCTGGTCCGATGTCGAGGACGAGCTGGAGTTCTTTTTCATGCACGGCCCGAGTTTTGACGACCTGATCGGACACTGCCGCCGGCTCACCGGCAAGGCGGTCATGCTGCCGCGCTGGGCACTCGGCTATGTCCAGAGCAAGGAGCGCTACAAGACGCAGCAGGAGCTGATCGATATTGTGGCCGAATACCGAAAACGCTCTCTCCCCCTCGACCTGATTGTTCAGGACTGGCATACCTGGCCGGACGAGATGTGGGGGGAAAAGCAGTTTGAAGCGGCCCGCTTCCCCGATCCGCGACAAATGGTCGATGATCTGCACGCGATGAATGCCAAACTGATGGTCTCCATCTGGCCGGTCATGCGCGGCGGGTCAAACGCCAAGGAAATGGAGGAGCTGGGGCATATGATGGGCGCCACACCGGCCGGCCATGCCTCGGTCTATGACGCATTCGATCCCGAAGCCCGCAAGGTCTACTGGCGGCAGGCGTACGAAGGCTATTTCAAGTACGGTATCGATGCCTGGTGGTGCGATTGCACCGAACCGTTCGAGGCGGACTGGAAAGGGGAGGTCAAGCCGGAACCATGGCGGCAAATGCTGATTGACACCGAGGAGTTCAAGAAATACATGAATCCGGAATATATCAACGCCTACTCCCTTCTGCATTCCAAGGGACTTTATGAAAATCAATTGGACACCGCGCCGGACCGAAGAATGGTCAACCTCACTCGATCCGCCTATATCGGCCAGCAGCGCTACGGCACCATCACTTGGTCGGGCGATGTCGCGGCCCGCTGGGATGTCCTGGCCAGCCAGATTCCCGCAGGCCTTAACTTCTGCATGACCGGCTGCCCGTGGTGGACCAATGATATCGGCGGCTTCTTTGTTAGAAACAGCGATGATTTCTGGTTCTGGCACGGCGACTACGATCAGGGGGTCGACGACCTGGGCTACCGCGAGCTGTATGTGCGCTGGTTTCAATACGGCACATTTTTGCCGATGTTCAGGTCGCACGGCACCGACACCCCGCGAGAGGTCTGGCGCTTCGGCGAGCCCGGCGAAATTTTCCACGACACCCTGGTTCGCTTTCTCCACCTGCGCTACCGGCTTCTGCCCTATCTGTACAGCCTCGCGGGCTGGACCTATCATCGCGACTACACACCCATGCGGGCCCTGGCCTTTGATTACCCGGCGGAAACGGCGGTGCACGACATCAAGCACCAGTTCATGTTTGGCCCGGCACTCCTGGCTTGCCCGGTGACCCGGCCCATGCATTACGAATCGGAGTCCAGGCCTTTGCCGGAAAACCCGCACACCCGGCCCGTTTACCTGCCGGGCAATACGAGCTGGTATGATTTCTGGACTGGCCAGAAACACGCCGCCGCCCAGACCATCGAGGCCGCCGCACCCCTGACAATCATGCCGCTGCTGGTTAAAGCCGGCGCCATCCTGCCCCTGGGGCCGGTCGTGCAATACAGCGATCAAGCCTTGGACACCCCCTGGGAATTGCGGGTCTACCCCGGCGCCGATGGACAGTTCGATATCTATGAAGACGCCGGCGACGGGCTGGACTATCAGTATGGGCAATGCTCGTTCATCCCGGTGGCTTGGAACGATCAGGCGCAAACCCTGACCTTCGGCCATCGGTTCGGGAGTTTCAAAGGCATGGTCAAGAAAAGAGTTTTCCGCATCGTGATCGTCGGCGCCGGGCTGGACGAGCAACCGGGCCGGGAAATCGAGTATAGCGGCGAGCCGCTAACAGTCGAACTCGACCTGGCCACAAACAACGGCATGGCAAGATTGCCCGGCGGGGAAGGTTCACCGGCGGCGCGATGAACCTACTTGGCGGCGCTTTCAGCCCCGGAGGGGCGGCCCCATCGTAGCCCCAGGCAGAGCCTGGAGTTGCTAATAATAATGATATGTGCCCCGGCGGGGCACTTCAATGTGGCGACATGACCCGGAGTCACGAAGACATGAAGTCAAAACAATCGTTTGAGCCAGTCGCTTGCGCGCGACGGGCCATTGGTATCACAGGCATCCCTGCCTGTCCTGGCCCGTCGCGCGCGGTGAGGAAGGCACGCTGAAGCGTGAACTCAAACGTGTGGCGGGTGCAGGCACCTTGTCGCGCACTTTGTCGCGCACTAGATTCGACTCGATTTTAGTGCGCGACTACAGCTACAGGACCGCGATGGACACGATTGGGCGCAAGGGGCGCCTTTGCCACCCCGAGGCAGCGGCTACGGGCGGGGACGCCCGTTGTACTGCCGCCGCCTCGCCGTACACGCCATCACCAGTCGGCGAGACGCCGACTACACCCCGGATTCACAAGGTCAGTTTGTCAGCCCGGAGTCATGAAGTCACCAAGACATGAAGTCAAAAAAGTACGAAGATCCCTCGAATACGCCTTGCGGACACTATCGGAACAAAAAAAAGGACTTTTTCATGACCATCAAATTCGATCCTTCCGACACTCTCCTCTGCCTGAACGGCTGGTGGGATTTTCATCCGGACCTGGCGACGGCAACGCAGGAAGTGCCGACGGATAACGCCTGGGAAAGCAGCGCCTACCTGGTGCCCTCTTTCTGGACCATCCCTGCGCATGGTGTGCGTCGTCGTGGCGATACCTATTTCCGGACTCTCAAGGAGCTGCTGCCGGAAAGCGGCGACGAGATATGGGAAGAGCTTGATCGCGACAATTTCGAGTTTCTCTTCGACGCCTTCGGCTACCCGCCTGCCTGGAGCACCAGGCGCGGCGGCTGGGCGCGGCGGACTTTCACTCTGAAAAATCCGACCGTGCCGGGGCGGCGGCTGGCGCTGCGGTTCGAGGCGCTCGGACCGCGCGCAACCGTCTATGTCAATGGCCGGGAAGCGACCCGCCACAATGATCATTTTCTGCCTTTGACTGTGGATGTGACCGAGCTGCTTCAGCCCGGCGAAAACACCCTGGTCGTGCGCATCGACGACTTTGAGCGGGATGCCAAGGGCCGCGCCAAAGCCCCCTGCGGCAATATGATGACCGAGCATCAATCGGGTATCTGGCAGGATGTCTGGCTTCATGAACACGGCAATCTGCACGTGGACGACATGACCATTGTCACGTCGGTGCGCGAACAGCGACTGCGGGCGCGAACGGAAATTGTCAATCAAAGCCAAGCCTCGCGCTCATGCCAAG
>SLNM01000117.1 GCA_007133055.1 Lentisphaeria bacterium | reverse complement strand
GTCGACTATCCGAGTCGACCAAGCCCGATTCGCATGGTCGACTCGGATAGTCGACCTACAAAATTCACATTACGCAATTCTCTATTAACATAAAACTAGGAGGGTTCCCAATGCAAGGCAGCGACATGGCAAGACTCGGTGAAGGATTGACCTGGAACGAGTTCAAGCAACTACCGATGTCGGAGAAGGTGGCCTTCTTCAATCATGAAGGGCGCCCCTACCACACCATTTTTCCGCAGCAGTTCAACCGGGCAATGCTCGATGACCTATGTGGTTTGGCCACCAGCATACGGCGCATCGCCAAGAGCCGCAGCGGAGTTGATTTTCTGCACAGTCTCCTGAGCCACAAGCGGGCAATGCTCTATTTCACTCAGCCGAGCAGCCGCACTTTTCTTTCCTTCTACGCCGCCTGCCAGTATCTCGGGCTCAAGCCGGCCGAGGTTCGGGACGCCGCCACCTCGAGCGAGCTTAAAGGCGAGTCGGGCGAGGATACTCTGCGCACTTTCAGTTCCTATTTCGACCTGATCATCATGCGCAGTCCCAAACAGGGGTTTGCCGAGCGCATCGCCCATCTTCTGTCATCGACCGAACGACCGATCCCGATCATCAACGCCGGCTCCGGCAAGGACCAGCACCCCACTCAGGCGCTGCTGGACATCTACACCCTGCAGCGCAGCTTCGAGAGAACGGGCGGGATTGACGGCAGGAAAATAATGTTTGTCGGCGATCTGCTGCGCGGACGCACCGTGCGGTCGCTCTCCTGCCTGCTAACCAACTATCGCGATGTCGAACAATTTTTCGTTACCGACCCACGCCTGCAAATGGCGCCGGAAGCACTTGCCCTGCTCGACCAGGCCAAGGTGAAATATCGGCTGGAGAGCGATTTCGAGAAGTTCATCCCCAAGGTTGACGCCATCTACATGACCCGGATTCAGGATGAATGGGACCAGGCGGGGGAGAAGCCGGTGGATGTCTCAAGGTACAGCTTCAAGCCGAAGCACCTGTCGATGCTGGCGCCGAAAGCCATCCTCATGCACCCTCTGCCGCGCCGCCAGGAAATCGCCGCCGAATGCGACAAGGACCCCCGCGCCATGTACTGGCGGCAGGCCCGCAACGGCATGTGGATACGAGTCGCCCTGATTGCCGCAACCTTCAACATCGACGACCAGATCAGGGAATACTACCGGTGCAACCAGGCTTGAGCATGCCCGACCATCCCATCGTCAGCCTGTTGTTTTTTCTCATTGGCCTGGCTCTGATTGTCAAGGCCAGCGACTTGTTTCTGGACAAGGCCATTTGGCTGGCCCGCGCCTATCATATATCCGAGCTGGTGATTGGCAGCACCCTGGTTAGTCTGTGTACGACTCTGCCCGAAATGGTGTCCGGGGTAGTCGCCTCTCTGGGCAATGTCGGGGACATGGCGGTCGGCAACGCGGTCGGCTCGGTGATTTGCAACACGGGTCTGATCCTTGGCATTCTTCTGCTGTTCACCTCGGTTGCGATCAGCCGGGAAATCTTCATGCTGCGCGGGGTGTTCATGCTGGGCACTCTGACCATCGCCTACATTTCCATCACCAGTCCCACCGAGCTGCTGATGATCACCCGCGGAGAGGGTGTCATTTTTCTGGTGGTCCTGGCCATCTATCTGGTAGTCAATTATTACGAATCACTGCACGGCGGCCCGATCCCGCTGCCGGCCGGCGGCATCACCCCCGCCGCCTATCGGCGGAGCGGTCAGTATGAACGCTCGCCGAAATTGCTAATTCGTCAGCTCGCCCTCTTTTTCGTGGCCGCTCTCGGCGTCGTCGGCGGCGCCTGGATGCTGATTGCCTTCGGCCAGCGCCTGGCCCGCGACATCGGCATCAGCGATGCCGTGGTCTCTCTGCTGCTTATTTCATTGGGCACATCCCTGCCGGAACTGTTCACAGCCATTGCCGCCATTCGCCGGAAGGCGCATCACATATCGATCGGCAATATTTTTGGCGCCAACATTTTGAATATGTCCCTGGTTATTGGCGCCTCGGCCACCGTCCGCCCGCTGCGACCTCAGGACCATTTCCTGCGCACGGTTGACATACCCTTCGCCCTGTCCCTCGGCGTCGTCGCATTCGCCTTCGGTGTTTTCAAGGGAAAAATCGGGCGGCACACCGGCATTGTTCTGATTGCTCTCTACCTCTTCTACCTGGCTTCAATGTTCATTGTCGGTCGAATCGGCGGAGCACCGACCGGATGATGATAAAACCACCTCGTTTGCATTCTTTTCTTTTTCCGTTAGCTTGTCTTTGTTGCAGCGATAAAACGTAAAATTTTCCGGATTCAACCGTCAATTTTTGAGTTCTATGTACATAACCGCCAAGCAAGATTTCTTTCCGCCGCCAGACTGCGATGCGGAGGGTGTTGTTCCGCCCCCCATCTCTGCTCGGTGTCCGTATCCAGTTATGTCTGCCTTACCGCCTGGTCCGGCATTATTCTGTCTGTTATGCCTGTTCTCCGTGGCATTCCCGGCACCATCGGTCTCGGCCGGCAGCCACACCACCGAAACAGTGCTCGAATTTGCGGGGGGGCAGGATCGCGTCAGGATCTCCCCTCACCCTCCGGTTCCCGACGGAAAAGAGCAGGTGGCCCTGGCATTTTGGATGAAACCTGCTAGGTTGCGCGGCGATTTTCAGTATGCCTTCCATTTGCACTCCAGGCAGGGCGGCTCGAACATCGGGGATTCTGTCATGTGGGCCGGGATTTGTGAAAACAACCGGATCACCGCCACCATAGGCGCAGTCAGCACAAGCTGGCACGCGGGTCGAACCGATGTCAGACCCAGGCCAAATCAATGGTACCATGTGGCAGCACTGTGGGACGGCTCCAGAGTACGCGTGTACGTTGACGGTGTCGAGAACGTCAGCTATGAACTGTCATCCCTGCGGTCGGCGGACAACTCGCTGTGGCTCGGCTTCAATCCAAACCAGGGCAACCGAAGGTTTCGTGGTTCCCTGGCGGAAGTTGGTATCTGGGTCGGCACCCTGCCCGATGTATCCGCGATTATGAATCAGGGCATTGACAAGGAGCAACCGGAGTTGGCGGCATACTGGCCCCTGGACGATGGTGAGGGCGACAAGGTTCGTGATCATTCCGGCCACGGGCATCATGGAACTTTGACCGGGGCAACCTGGCAAACCGAAGAGGTCGCCTTTGCCAGAAAGCCGCCCCGGCCTCCGGTAACAACGCCGGAACCAACTGTCCAGGAGACCTATGCAGATAACTATTTTGATCCGACCCTGGTCTTCCTGGCCGGAGCCATAGTGGCGGTGGCGGCGGCGGTCTTCCTGATCGCCCGTGACCCCAACAAAATATCCTGAACCCCTGTCAGGCCTTGCAGAACTCAATTTTAAGCGCGAATGGAACGATCTGGAGCCGTCCGGCCTCGGAAGGTGATTAACGGCGGAGGCACGCCGTCTCCAAAAACAACGATTGCGGATTATCACGAACATTTGACTCCATGTCTCCATGACTTCATGACTCCGAATCTATTCCCTGTGTCATGCCCGGCGTCATGCAGTCACGAAGACACGTTTCAGGTTAAAAGTAGCGACGGCTGCCTGCCGACCCTACTATATATATCCCCTTCGTGATCTTTGCGGCCTTCTGTTAAATAATGATGCTATTAGTGTTTATTAGTGTCCATTAAATGACGCCCGCCAGAATTCGCATGAATTAATCAGGTTAGCCGCCGTTTCCCAGTTGTCGCAGACGGTCACGAAGTTCAGCCGCCTGCTCATACTCCTCCAAAGACACGGCTCTGGAAAGCTCCTCCTGGAGCATCTGACGGAGAGCCAAACCGGAAGATGAGGTCACCGTCTGCATTGTCTCCGACCGCAGCTCGATTCCCAGCAGTCCTGGCAGCTCCGACCGGAAAACAGCATAGCAGCGGGCGCAACCGAACCGTTTACTCTCGAGCAATTCATTCCGAGTGGTTCCGCAGACATCGCATTTTTCCTGCGCTTCACACATTGTCCAATCCTTGCTTTTGACTCCATGACTTCTTGACTCCGTGACTCCGGGGCGACGAGAGCGGGCGATGCTTACGGACGACGAGTTCCACGGCAGGTATGCTTGCCGTGCCCCGGTTGAGGTGCCCCTACAGGGCACATCCGAACTCAACGCAATACCCCAGGCGCTGCCTGGGGCTACGCTGATACAGCCCCTCCGGGGCTAAGACAAATCGGTGACGCGCCGCGTGCAGACAGACAGGCCCCGGTCTGGTATGCGCAGCGCCGTTGGTGTGGGGGCAGACCAATGCACTGCGGGCGGTGACCGTAGGCTGACAACATCCCGCCAGGGATATAGGCGCCGCGACAGCGGGGCAATGCAGCGAAGCGGAATGCCAATCCGAGTCGACCATAACCGTAGGTCGAGCAACGGTCGAGACGGATTCTCGACCTACGGGCGAACCGTAGGTCGACTGTCCGAGTCGACCATAACCGTAGGTCGAGCAACGGTCGAGACGGATTCTCGACCTACGGGCGAACCGTAGGTCGACTGTCCGAATCGACCATGGGCCGGACGGATTGTCGTTCCCTGCGGTCACTGCCGCACTGTGTGCAGCCTCTGTTCCTGCGGAACGGTGCCGATTCGCGGCGACCCGCCGTCTCCAAAAGCGACGATTGTGACGGACGATTCTTGTGCTTGATCGTAAATTCACAGTCGTCAGCCGCTTCTGTCTTTTCCTTGTTCAGTTGGATATTGGAACAGGTGTCAGGGTAAAAGTTTGACCACAAGTTTTGGCCTTCCCGAAACCCGAAACCAGCGACCTGAAACCCGAAACCTGAAACCTGAAATCAGTAACCCCGTCTTCATCCAAAACTTGACACAAACGTTAAGTATTACTTTATGAAGACGGCCTATTGGCTCCGGCTTATTTTACAAGCCTACTGCCTGCGTCGAAGAAATACCGGAGGGTGTCGTATTCGACTTCGGGCGGTATGGAGTGGTCGGACGCCACAATATAGCCGCTGCCCGCATCCAGGACCGGGGGAATTTTTCTGGCCAGCTCCTCATCGATGGCCCGGCGGTCATTACTGGCGATGATCCGGATATCAATATTGCCGCAAAAAGCGATGCGCCCGCCATATTTTTCAGCCAGGCGCGGCATGTCCATGCCCGCCTTAACTTCCATTGCCTGCAGGCAATCCATACCGGCATCGATCATACCTGGAACCAGGGGTTCGACCATGCCGCAGGAGTGAACCACCACCTTCAGGCCAAGCCGGTGAGCAAACTCGAACAATCGGGCATGGCCCGGCTGCACGATGTCCTCGTACATGGCAGGCGACATGAAGGGACGTTCCTTGAAGCCCATGTCTTCATAGAACCAGAGAAAATCCGGAGTCCCCTCCTCGGCGAACAACACCTGCAAATGGCTAATGGTCAGTTCGGCAAAGGTCATAACCATGTCTTTGACCCAGTCCGGGTCCATAGCCATGCCCAGCAGCATGTATTCATGGCCGCAGACCGGGTGAATCTGCTCAAACGGCGCAACCCCGCTCCAGCAGAAACCACGCTCTTCCCGAGCCGCCTTCTCCTTTTTCTCGCGATAGCTTTCAAACGGAATCCGCCGTCTGTCCACATTCAAAAGATGCGGTCTGATCAGTTTTTCCCAGGTTGCTCTGTCCTGCACTGCGAAGTCCACATGCTCGGGGGTGCCCGATTGATTCTTCCATGTCCGCATAGTTGCGTGGTTGCCGCTGATGGTCAGCCTGGTATCCTCGGTTTCCTCGATTACACGTTCCTCGAAATCAAGATCCGCCGTCGAGTTCAGCCATCCTCCCGAGCGCCAGCTCATGTCAAAATGATCAACGGCATCTGCGCTCTCGGACATTTTTCCTTCCGCCACATACTTGCTCCGGGTCTCACCCCAGAGAGTGTCGCCCGCCGGCAGCAAGTCGGTTTTTTGATTGGCCAGGGACTTTAACACTCGTTCTCTATGGTTCATCGGTAAAATTCCTTTGCAACTGGTGAAATCATCGAAAAATCATAACTTAATACCGGGAATATCCCGCCGCCAGGTTTCATGCGGGTGCTTTTTATTCCCGACAGCCTGCTTTCGTGCATCGTCGGTGACTTGCTTGATTTCACCCCTGACTTCATAGGCCGTGCCACCCTCTGCCGCCGCCCGCATAATCTGGCCCAGGTCGCAACCATTGCGAATCATAGTGGTTTGCAGCTCTATGCGGTCGACCTCGCGGGGTGGTACATTGTGTTGCAAAGAGATTGCGGTGGCGGTACCGGCGGCCTCCCCGGTGTTGACACATGCCAGAACCAGGCGGCATCCCGATTGGGCCATGAAGTCGGCGGACAGACAGCGACCTGCGACCAGCAAGTTTTCGACCTTGACCGGCACCAGGGTGCGGTAGGGAATGTCGTAGACGGTTCTGCCTTTGATGTCCGCGCCCTTGCGCCCCCAGTAGTCGCTCAGAACCTCCTTGCCCCCCGGCGGCAGCCAACTGGTGCCGTAGCCGCCCGGACCGCAGATCACATAGCGGGTTTCGCCGTCGACTTCCATCTTGTCCCACTTGATGTTGCCGACTTTGTCCGGCCCGTGTACGTCGTAGCCGTGTCCTGAAATGCAGATGACATCGTCGAATCTGCGACCGCTGGCCAGGTCGGCGGTGGTGATCACGTATTCGCCCAGCACCCGTCGGGTTTCCCGCACTCCGAGCAAAGTGGCGGTATCGATCAGCCAGCATCTTTCAAAGCCGGGAATGTTGGCCTGGATGAAGCGCCACAGCAGGTCGGCCTGTTCGCGCCCTTCCAGGTACATTCTGGTTAAGTCTCGATTGTCCAGGGGCTTGCATCGGCGCGAGTGCGAGAAACAGATGCTTACCTCGTCCATGCCGCAATGCTCGGGCCGCCCCGGCACATGGGTCATCCAGTTAAGGTGGTTGTCGATCTCCGCGATCTTCTCCCAACCCTCGCCGCGGGTCTTCTCGATAAGGTCTATCCACTTCGGGTCCTGACGCTTCAGTTCCGAGTTGACATAGCCGTCCCAGTCAACGCCGCCGAGCCGAAACTCCAGGGAGCAGGCCTGGTTCATGCCGTCACCGGGACGGCCCGACATGTACTCGCAACCCGCAAAGTGGGCGACATCCGCATCCCCCGAGCAAT
>SLNM01000303.1 GCA_007133055.1 Lentisphaeria bacterium | reverse complement strand
TGCTCGCTCGGGGGGAGCTCCATTGTATCGGAGCGACAACTCTCGAAGAGTATCGCAAATATATTGAAAGCGATAAGGCATTAGAGCGGCGCTTTCAAATGGTCATGGTCCAGGAACCGTCGGTCGAAGAGTCCATTTCCATCCTGCGCGGCCTGCGCGAACGCTACGAGGTCCATCACGGGGTCAAGCTGCGGGATGGCGCCCTGGTCGCCGCCGCCACTCTGTCGGATCGCTATCTCTCCGACCGATTCCTGCCCGACAAGGCGATCGACCTGATCGACGAGGCGGCGGCCAAGCTGCGCACGGAAATCGACAGTCGCCCCCAGGAGCTGGACGAAGTGATGCGCCGGCAAATGCAGTTGGAAATCGAGCTGGCGGGTCTGCGCAAGGAAACCGACAAGGCCTCCCGCCAGCGCACACGGGAGCTGGAAACAAACCTGGCCGAAGTCAAGGAGCAAAGCCAGGAGCTGGAAACCAAATGGCAGGCTGAAAAATCAGCGATCAGCGAGCTGCGCGAGCTGCGCGAGTCCCTCGAGGTGGCACGCAATGAGCTGGCCCGCGCCGAACGCGACTACGACCTTAACCGGGTGGCCGAGCTGCGACACGGCACGATTCCATCGCTGGAAGCGAAGATCGCGGAGGCCGAGGAGAAAATGCACGCAGGCCAGGAGGGTTTCCGCCTGCTGAAAGAGGAGGTGGACGAAGAGGACGTGGCCGAAATCATCAGCCGCTGGACCCATATTCCCGTCAGCAAACTGGTCGAGAGCGAGCGCGAAAAAATCCTCCGCCTCGGTGAACAGTTGCATCGTCGCGTGGTCGGCCAGAATGAAGCGGTTGAAGCGGTGGCCAACTCGATTCTGCGGGCCCGGGCCGGACTCAAGGATCCGAACCGGCCAATCGGCAGCTTCATCTTTCTCGGCCCGACCGGGGTGGGCAAGACCGAGCTGGTGCGAACTCTGGCCGAGGCTCTGTTCGATGACGAGCGGGCAATGGTCCGCATCGATATGTCGGAATATATGGAGAAGCATACTGTGGCCCGGCTGATCGGAGCGCCGCCGGGATATGTCGGCTACGAGGAGGGCGGACAACTGACCGAGGCGGTCCGCCGTCGACCCTACTCGGTAATCCTGTTCGATGAAATCGAGAAGGCGCATCACGATGTCTTCAACATTCTCCTGCAAATTCTCGATGAAGGCCGCCTGACCGACTCGCACGGCCGAACCGTTGACTTCAAGAACACGGTGGTCATCATGACCTCGAACATTGGCAGCCCGGTGATTGTCGAGCATCAGGGCGGGGATTTCGAGGCGATGAAAAGCCAGGTGATCGGTTTGCTGCGCAATCAGTTCCGACCGGAGTCCCTGAACCGGATTGACGAGATTGTAGTCTTTCACGCGCTGGACCGCGAGCATATCGTCAAGATCGTCGATTTGCAGCTCGAGCACCTGCGTCGGCGTCTGCACAGCATGGAGCTGGGTCTCGAGGTAAGCGAGGATGCCCGCCGCCGACTGGCCGAGGAGGGCTACGATCCGGTTTACGGTGCCCGGCCTCTGCGCCGGACCATCTCCCGCGAACTGGAAAACCCGCTCTCCCGCCTGATCGTGGCGGGCGAAGTCAGTCCCGGTCAGAAAGTGCAGGTGGGAGTGGATGACAAGGACTTCACTTTCACCCCGGTCAAAGAGTAATGCTATGCTTGTAAAATAGAATGCAATATCCGTGATAAAATTGGTGAAAAACTTATTATTCCTCTTTTCCCACAGGTAATTATGAAAAATAACAATATTATTGGCGGCAGATTCAAATCGCTCGTTTTCATGTTGACCGGCATGATTGCGATCAATGGCTGGACAGCCTCCCCTGACGGGCCTGAAGACGGGGGGATGCCGATGCGTCCGCTCGGGAGAACCGGTTATTCGGTTGCCCTGTTCAGTCTGGGCGGGCAGGCGACCATCGAGCGTCGTGGACAAGATGAGAAGGCGCATGAAATTATTAATCGGGCGCTCGATCTTGGAGTAAATTACATCGATACCGCTCCGTCCTACGGCGGGGGGATCAGTGAAACCTATATCGGACGGGTGATGAGAGATCGACGGGACGAAGTTTTTCTCGCCACCAAAAGTCATGACTACAGTTACGCGGGAACCATGCGGTTGATCGAACAGAGTTTGCAACGGCTCCAGACCGACAGAATAGACCTCTATCAGCATCACAATGTTGGCAGCCTGCGCCAGCTTGAGCGGATAACCGCGGAGGACGGTGCCTTGCGGGCCTTTCTTGAGCTGCAGGAGCGTGGTGTGGTGAAGCATATAGGGATCACCAGTCACTCGCCGCGGGTTCTTCTCCGGGCACTGGAGCTGGATGTGTACGACTGTATGCTGATCACTCTTAATCCGGCCGGCGCCAGCATGCAGGACCGGGGTTATCTCGAAGCGTTTATGGAAAAGGCTCGCGAGCGGGAAGTCGGGGTGATTGCCATGAAAGTGGTGGGTCGTGGTACGCTGGTGGGAGGAAGGGCGAGCATGAAGGAATTGCTGCGCTACGCTCTGAGTTTCCCTGTGGCGACTGCGGTGATTGGCATCTCCGAGGTTTGGCAGGTCGATGACAACGTGGGGATTGCCAGCGATTTCGAGCCGTTGCCGACAGCGGCGAAGCGCGAGTTGGAAAGTCGTTTTCGGTAAGTAAGAATATCCTATTCCAGTTCAAGCCTGACCACGGTATTGGTCGGATCGGGCAGTGGCCAGGTACACATGACAGGGCGGCGGAAGGCCATGAAGACATCTTCCGGCTCGTCGAACGAGTCGACTTCCTGGTTCCAGAAGTCGGTGAGGATCACCTCGGCTTCATCGGCCACGCGCCGTGCGAACTTGACTTGGTCGCGCAGTCCTGGCAGAGCAATATGGCCGATCATCTGCTCCATGACGTGGGCGTATAGTAGATTGCCTTTCCTGGTCCAGCGCCCCCATTCCGGACGTGGACGCGCATCCGGTCCGCAGCCATAGATGGCTTCGCCGTTGGCTGCCAGCCATTTTCCGACTTCATCGAGAATTTCAGTGGCGCGCAGGGGAATGACACCGCGGGCGTCCGGCCCGACATTGACCAGCAGGTTGCCGTCCTTGCTGGCACAGTTGACCAGGGTGCGAATGACCGTGGCCGGCGTTTTCCATTCATGGTCGCCCGCACTGTATCCCCAGGAATTATTCAGAGTGATGCACGCTTCCCAGGCCAGCGGGCGGCCCAGCTCGTCCTGGCAGCCATTGCGGGGGACACCTTGTTCCGGCCCGTGAAAATCGCCCGCGAACTCGTCCGGCTCCGCTTTTTCCATGCTGCCGCCCAGTCGGTTGTCAATCAGGACATCCGGTTGCAGAGAGCGGACCATGCGAACCAGCTCGTTGGCCCGCCAGGCATCGCCACGCTTGTCCCAGTATGAGAAATCGAACCACATGATGTCGAGCCTGCCATAGTTGACGCACAGTTCCCGGACCTGGCCATGGAGATAATCGACATAGTTCGACCAGTCGTGCTTTTTGTCGCGGTATTCCGGGTTGCTGCGCATTGGATGCTGGCGGTCCCCCCAGGCGGGATAGTCCGGGTGATGCCAGTCGGGCAGTGAGTAGTAGAGGCCGACTTTCAAGTTTTCGGCGCGAAAAGCTTCGACAAATTCCCGGACCAGGTCGCGGCCGGCCGGGGTGCAGGTCGCTTTGTAGTCGGTCAGGCTGCTGTCGAACAAGCAAAATCCATCGTGATGCTTGGCCGTGAGCACGGCATAGCGCATGCCGGCTCGCTTGGCCTGGCGGGCCCAGGCGGCGGGATCGAAGGCGACCGGATTGAACCGGTCGAAATACGGCTGGTAGTCCTCGATGCTCATTTGCTCGGCCGACCGAACCCACTCGCCCCGGGCGGGAATGGCGTACAGACCCCAGTGGATGAACATACCGAAGCGGGCATCGCGAAACCAGGCGGTGCGCTGCCGCCGCTGATCATATCCGGACAGTCTATTCGACATTGAAACGGTTCCTTGGCGCTTGCTTTTCCCGTGCAACTCCTGAGTACGAGCAACTCCTGAGTACCTCTTTGTCTTCTATAATTGCAGTATAATACAATATGCTCTTAAAACAAATAACTCCGGACGGCTGTGGGTATATTCATTTAATAACCAGCGGCTGACCTGCGTGCGTCCCCATTCAAACGTCAATCCCACTTGCCCGGCGCATTATCCGGCTGGTTGTACAATTTTGGAAACCTGCCTTCGGCAATGCCGCCGGTTCGGTCCTTCTCCGGAGGCGGCATTTGCCAGTGGGGGCGCGGACGCATCGCTGTTTTGAAGTTGCACTGTTCAATACATCCCCGTTTTTCCAATGTTTCCGAGCAGGCGACAATGCATCCTCTGGCGCCGCAGACAGCGAAGTAGTCGGTATGACTTTTTATCTGGTCGTAGAATTCAATGCAGGAGTTGCTGGGAAACTCGGGTGAGGCCGGCCACCTGGCCGAAGCCATGGGATAGGTCAGTTTATAGGCCGCCTCCTCGGACATGTCGCTTGTTCGCACCCGCAAATCCAAGCCCGGGAAATCCTTTTTCAAGAACGGCGAGGCTTCCCAGTTCAACCCATGGTGGGTTAGCGTGCAGCGCCCCATGTGTACGTTGCCCCACTCGTAGGCCTTGTCTTCGATGGCAATGCTTATCGGATCACCTTCTTTCGGATGCGGGATAGCGCCGCCCGGACAATCGCGAGCGCAGGCCATGCAGCGGTTGCACAGTGTTCCCGGTTCAACCAGCGGATCGGGCTCCAGCTCGGCATCCGTCAAAATCGTCCCGATGCGCACTCGCGGCCCGTACTTGCGAGTCAGAAAAACTTTGGACCAGCCGATCTCGCCCAGTCCGCAGGCGACAGCCGCGATGCGCACGTTCAAATTGATTTCCGGAGCCGGTCGGCCAGGCGCCACCGGGGTACGCAGGCCGGGTCGTTCGGGAACGCCCGGATATACGGGCACCGCCTCCCAGCCATAGTCTTCAAGCAGGCAGGATACGCTATAGGTGACGGCCGGACGGAACAGAGTGTTTAACCGATTGTAACTGTAAAAGGTGTAGTTCGGCCAATGCGTGCCTTCGTTAATCCCCCGGTATGAACCGCGGGGAATCGGGCAAATCACGGAAACTACCGATTTGCAATCGGGAAAGATATTCAACGGATGCATCCCTCGCGGCGCGTTGGCGAAACGCTCGATGTTCGCCACGCCCACCAAGGCGCCGGAGTGAATTGCATGAGCCGCTTTTTTCAATTTCTGCGAAGTCAACTGCATAGTATGATTCCTTTTGCACATTCAAGTGAGTTCTGCCTATTCCCCCTCTCGCCGGTCAGCGGTCCTGTCCGATTTGGTCGAAATTCCTGCCGCATCCAAGTTCTGCCGCTCTCTCCCCGCCTGCATCTGTCGGCCCGGTTAGCCTGCGCTGGCACAGGTCCAGTGCCCAGGCGGCTCGCTTGCGAAAAGGATTGACGAATCGACCTTCGCACTTTTTCGCTCTCTCAAGTTGCACCATGCAGGCACGACCGCAGGCGGCGGCGATCCGGTCCACCGCATTGCCGCGGCCCGGCGCTCGCATGGCGCCGTTGGGACAGCGGCTGCAGATTTCATAGTCCACCACAGCCACTTCTCTCTCAGCGCCCGGCACTCCCGCCGTTCGTGTATTGCCGGGACGGATAGCGGCGAACGGGCAGGCCTCGAAGCAAGCGCCGCAGAAACTGCAGAGACTTTCGTCGAAAGCAGAATCCGGCTCCAGTGGAAGGTCGGTAAGGATCATCGCAAAGCGCTGCCGAATACCGAATCGCGGGGTGATGAAGAAACCGCCGGCGCCCGGCTCGCCCAGCCCCGCTGCCTGAGCGGCGAATTCAATGTCCACAATGACATTGGGCGCCGGTTTGCCGGACGCCACCGGCACTCCCCCGGCCATTCCCTCCTGTGAGTACCCGAAAAGCGGCACCGCCTCCCAGCCCTGCGACTCCAGGTAACAAGTTAGGTCATAGGTGGTCTGAGCCAGAAAATTGTCTTCCAGCCATCGATAGCCGAAAGTGCCGTAGGTACTGCTGAAATTGGTCCCCTCCTCGATGCCGCGCAGGGAGCCGCGCAATATCCTTCTGCCTACCACGATCACCGAGCGGCATTCCGGAAAAATGGAGGAGGGGTGCTGCTCCGCACTGGTCTCGGCGAAACACTCGATGGCGGCGATTCCGACCAGATCGGCCTTCATCTCCGTCGCTTTTCGCTTAATATCCCGGGTCAACAGCTTTTCATTCATACCACTTGTTTCCTTGTTATGCGTCAGTAGAGGATTGCGAAATGCGCTCTCCGCAGGCTCGGAGACCTGTCCAGCCGGTGCGGGGTCTGTCCGGCTCCCGCGAATCGAGCCTGGTCGGAACAGATTGCCAATCTCCATGTATTGCTGACGAATAGCTTATTTACACGGTTGATTTTACGATATTGTCGTATACAGTACGACGGATGTTAAAATAATGCGGGGTTGCCGGAAAACAAGAGGGAAATCGAGAGGAATTGATGAATAAGAAAAAAAGAACGGTGCAAAGTGTTGACAGAACCATTCGCCTGCTCGAACTGCTGGCGGAGAACGAAGACGGTATGTCGCTACAAAAACTGTCGATAAAGACCGGCCTGGCACCGCAGACCGTGCAGAGCTTGCTGCGCACCTTGCAGGCGCATCACTGGGTGGCACAGACCGAAAGAGGCTCTCCTTATATGCTGGGGCCGGCAGTGGTGCGTTTGGCCGGTCAATGGCAGGAGGGCGGAAAGCTGGCAACCCTTGCCCGCGAGGCGGTGGCAGCGCTCGCTCGCCGGACCCGTGAATACGTTCTGCTGGCAGAGTTGCATGGCACAACCCTGACAGCGCTGGTGGAGGAAAGAGTGGAAAGAAGTCTGATGCTGGGACGCATTAGAGAATACGGCCCGGAACGGCTGCACAACATGGCCACCGGTCAGGTTTTGCTGGCCGCCCTTGAAACCCGGACGCGCGAGCGAATGGTCAATTCCCTGCCCTTGCGTCACGGCGGCCCGCAGGCATATACTGACCACAGGGATTTCCTTGCATATCTCGAGCAAGTGGCCGAACAGGGTTACAGTCTTTGTCGCAACCAGGCTGACAATCACATTGCGGCCATGGCCGTGCCG
>SLNM01000286.1 GCA_007133055.1 Lentisphaeria bacterium | reverse complement strand
CCGTTTTGTCCGTTCTGTCCGTTTTGTCTGTTTTGTCCGTTTTGTCTGTTTTGTCCGTTTTGTCCGTTCATCATGCCACCTCCCATCTCTACGGCAACTCAGGACTGAGTTGCCAGGCGGCGAAAGCAAGAGGGGGCGAAGGATACCCAGGCCAGGCAGGGAAGCAGGAGAACTCCGACCCGGGGATGAAGGCGCGAGAACGCTCTGGCATTGGCCACGATCAGCAGCCACAGAACAATGATCTCCAGAAAAGCCAGAGTGCCCAGTCGCCAGGCGAAGAACAGCCAGGTCCACAATCCGCTGGCCGCCATTTGACTCAAAAACAAAGCCCAGGCCGCACGGTGGCCGCGCCAGCCGACCCAGGCTTGACTTTACCACATTGGTCAGGCTATCCGCCGGTCAGGACTTTCTGAAGTTCCACCTGAAATTCTTGCAGGTCTTTCTCGGTCGGCTTGTCGGAGCCGGGTTCCGGCTGCAAGCCAATTCGGCCGTCGCTGCCCAGCAGCCATTCCGCTTTGGCTCCCGAGGCGAACTGCACACTGCCGCTCATAGCCGCACCCGGTCGGGCCAGCTTGCTGACCGTTACTTTGGTGCCACCCGCGTGGTCTTCGGCATCCGTGCCCAGCAGGCCATCCTGCGATACCGGCTTGGACTTGAAACCGGTGTCCGGCTGCCGGCTCCAGTCCACCCCCTCCAGTTCCGCGGCCAGAATCCGCAGATTCATATAGGTCATGGAAAGGTCGTATTCCTCCTCGAGCTGCTTTTGAATATCGCCCAGTGAGCACCCCTCGTTCAGCTTTGCCACAATAAACTGATTCCGCTCTTGCTCGCTAATCATTTTTCAGTCACCTCAAGTTTTTCTGAGTTATTTCCTGGCGGCTGCATGGCGCCGCTGTTGTTGCCAGTGCGCCCATACCGTACCACAGGTTTGTCCGCTCGTCAATCTGCAAGGTGGTTTGCAGGCAATGCGGCGGTGAAATGTGGGAGATTCATGCGAGTTGACAATTACGGGCGACGACCACGGTTTACGATTGGAGCGCACCCACTGGTCCATCGTAGCAGTAGTAGTAGTTGTTGTCGTTCGTCTTCCTGTTTCGACAAAGTTCACGGCACAGGTATTCGAGTGCGATTCCGATTAAACTTACCACCCTATGGCACGGCTGTGACAAACACTGGTTGACATGGATCATGGCCGCTCCTGCTTCTCGACGGCATAGACCTGGTTTTCGAGAAAGATCACGCGCATGACTTCCTCCGGGTAATAATCGCGGGAAATGTCCATCCCGGTACCGACCATGGTGCGTCCTCTTCCCACCGTTCCTCCCACCCCCACTGAAAAACGGGGATGCAAGTAGGTGTAAACCCAGATTTCACGAATTTCCTTTTCCGTGGTTCTGGTGAAAATTCGAGCCGGACGCCCCAAAGCCAGGCGAACCATCTCCCGGGTGTAGCCCGGCTCTATTCTGCCGGCGCGGATATTCTCCTGAATATCAGCGGGATAAGAATCAAACCTCTCCTGGTCAGCCCGAATCCGACGCTCCACCGGAGCAACGCAACCAGTCAACCATAACACTGCCGCCGCAGTCAAAGCATAAACAATCGATGTTTTGTAGCAGCCAATCATGACAATATCTCCTTTTGCATCCGCGCATTATGTCAATTACAACTGAACGTTGTTCTGAGAAAGATTTCTTCGCTGTACGCTCTTCGCCTTCGGCAATCGCCGGGTCAGAGCAAATCTTTCTTAATATACAGCCGCCGCCCTGGCAGGGCAAGCTGGCGGTTGCTTAATTATCCCGGTCGAACTTGACAACATCGGGCGGGTCATATATTTGTTGATGTTATTCGTGAACATTCAAAAAACCTTGAAATATGCGAAAAAATCATATGACACCACTTGTTTTTGCCAGAAAATCAGGTAACCGACCGTTTTCTTCCCATGCTTTCCGGCGGGTTGCCGACGGGCTCGGCAGACGCTTCCGTCCGGGTACACATTCTCTGCTGCGCCTGCTATTGGCAGCCGTTTTTTGCAGCGGAACACTTTCCGTGCATTCGGCGCAGGTGCTGGAGCCGACCCCTTTCAAGACCACACTGGCCATGGTGATTGGTCAGTTGATGCCCCGTTTCCACTACAGCTCGCAGCCATTGGACAGCGAGCTGTCGGCCCGGATCTTCGACGCCTATTTTAATTCACTCGACCGGGAGCGTCGTTTTTTCCTGGCCTCCGACATTGACGAGTTCAGCGTCTACCGTGAACGTCTGCACACTATGATCCTGACCGGCAATTTGAATTTTCCTTTCCTGGTTCATCAGCGCTACCTGCAACGGTTCGAGGAGCGGGTGGAGTTTGTCCGCCGCACCATAGAACAACCGTTTGACTTCGACACCGAGCAGGTGATTCTGACGGATCGTTCGCAGGAACCCTGGGCGGAAAACCGCGACGAGCTTGACCAAGTCTGGCGGCGGCACATTAAAAATCGCCTGCTTCTGTACAGGCTGACGGAGGCTCGGGAGACTGACGCATCGGAGGAAAACAAAGATGGCGGGGAGGAGGAAGTTCCGGAGGACGATGCCCGCGGTTCAGGGCGGACACCGGATTCCGAGTCGGCGGCGGCCGAACAGGCAACCTCGAAATCGGACTCGGCCATCCAGGCCGACCAGCGCAGCCACGAGGAGCGAGTTCTTGAACACTATGAACGAATGCTGGAACAACTGCATGACTCGGAAAACATAGATGTTCTGGAAAACTTCCTCAACGCTCTGACCCGGACCTACGATCCGCACTCCGCCTACATGGCGCCGGCCCGGGAGGAGGATTTTGCCATCGAAATGTCTCTGTCCCTGGAGGGCATTGGCGCCGTTCTGTCGACCGACGAGGGATATGTGGAGATTGTCGAAATTATCCCCGGCGGTCCGGCTGACCGGGACGGCCGTCTCCAGGTCGGTGACCGAATCGTCGGGGTTTCACGGAACGACGAAATGGTCAATGTAATCAACATGCCACTGCGCCGGGCGGTGCGCCTGATTCGCGGCTCCAAAGGCAGCGAGGTTCGCTTGCAGGTGCTCGAAGCAGGCCGCGGTCTGGGGGCGATGCCGACCGTTGTGGAGCTGGTTCGCGACCGCATTCAACTGACCGCCCAGCAGGCGCGCAGTGAATGGCGGCATATCGAGCTGCCCGACCGGGAATCGTTGCTCGGTGGCGAATCCGAACCATCAGCCGCGACATCGGCCGCAACGGATGGGGAGGGCAGGCAGACGGGCGAAGCTGAGCAGGCGCATGTGCTGGTGGTTTCCCTGCCCTCGTTCTATGCCGATTTCTCGGCTCAGCGCGAAGGCGACGAGAACTATCGGCAGGTCAGCCGTGACTTGCGGGAGCTGCTGCTCCGGGCCCGGGAGGCGGAGGAAGGGCTGGATGGAGTGGTCCTGGACCTTCGCTACAATGGCGGCGGCAGCCTGGAGGAGGCAATCAAGGTGGCCGGCCTGTTCCTGACCGGCGGACCGGTGGTGCAGCGCAGTGCCGGCAAGGCAGTAGTGGTTCTGAGCGACGAAGACGAGGAGAGCCTATACGAAGGACCGTTGGTGGTGGTGGTCAATAAGCTTAGCGCCTCAGCCTCTGAAATCGTCGCGGCCGCGATTCAGGACCATGGCCGGGGAATCGTGGTGGGCGACAGCGGCACCTACGGCAAGGGCACCGTCCAGCATATCTACAATCTCAGTGAATTCTTCAGCCATCACCCCTTCTTCTCCAATGAGGCGGCGGGTTCGCTTAAGTTTACCATGGCCAAGTTTTACCGAATCAGCGGGGATTCGGTCCAGAAACGAGGAGTGGTGCCTAACATCTCGCTGCCTGCCTTCACCGACCATTTGGAAATTGGCGAAGCCAACCTGGACGGCTCCCTGCCCTGGGATCAGATTGATTCAGTGCTGGCCGAGGACCAGGTGGAAGATCGCTGGCAGCATCATCTGCCTTTGCTGCAGGAAAGATCGCGGCAGCGGGTGGAGCAGGACCCCGAATTGCAGAGAATCAAGGAAATCAGCCGGCGTCATCTGGAGATACAGGAGATGGAAACCCGGCCCTTGAACTGGTCGGCCCGGCAGGCTCTGCACGAAGAAGAGGAGCAGTGGTTTGAAACCATCCGCGCCGAAACCATGCGGCGGCGCCGCTATCGGCCAAGGGATAACAACGACGATGAATCGCGGCAGAACGAGGGGCAGGAGGAGGAGACGCCGTCTGATCCGCACTTGCAGGAGGCGCTCAGGGTTCTCGCCGATATGATTTGTTTGGACCGCAATCAACCCGAGCTGCCGCAGATCGGCCATTGACGGCAATGAACCAGAAAGAATGCCTGGCAGCCATTATGCATCCCTCCAAAATCAGTTTGCTGTTTCGGTTTTTTTTGGGCGCCACCCTGCTGTTGGTGGTGGCGGCGGGCCTGCTTTTCGTCGTGGTTTGGCACCGGGACCCGCCGGCTTCGCCCATCGGCGGACGACTGCACCACGGAGAACCACTGATGATCGGCGATCCCGTGTTCTACGAGGTGGAGCTGCGTCTTCCCTGGTTTCGCTGGCCGCTGGGACCGATCATGTTGGAGGGAGGCGGAGATGGTGTCTTCACTGTGGATTCCCGACCCCCGACCCTGGTCGGGCTTGGTCCGGGCACGTGGCGCTGGCGGTTGCAGTTGGTTTTTCAAAGCTACAGCGCGGGGCCGCACCATGAACTGCGAGCGATCATACCGCTGGTTTCGAGGCGCGACCAGAGCGAAGACCGGGTCGCCCTGCCGCTGCCTCCCTTCACCGTAGTTCCGCCGGCCGGAATTGTCCCCGGACAACCCCTGGCACTGGCTCCCGAGCTACCAATGCCGGCTCCGAAGGAAACCAGTCCGTGGACTTTGCCGGGACTGATTGTGGTCGGCCTGGTGACCATGGCCATGGTGCTTTCGGCATTGTTCGGACCAAAACCCAGGCAGCCACCGCCGACAATTCCCGTGAGCTCCGGCGAAACGGCACTGCGCGAGCTGTTCAATTTGACCCGGCAACCATGGCAGCAGGCAGACGGGTTCTTCGTTCGACTTACTGATATTCTAAAGGATTACCTGGCACAGCGCTTCGACTTGGATGTGCGGAGCGCGAGCCGCCAGGAGGTTATGGCTATTCTTGAGCATGAACAATGGTTTGCCGACCAACACCGCCAGACGGTGGCCGCCTGCCTCGACCTGTCCGAACAGGTTAAGTTTGGCGGCGCCAGGGTTGACCGGCAGGATATGCGGCAAACTCTCAACTCCGTCCGGCGCGTGATCGCCGAAACCATGCCCCTATGATATTGCACAGTCCAGTTTGGTTGGCGCTGACCCCGTTGCTGATCATCGGCTGGCTGTGGGCGATGACCCGGCGCCCGCCGACCTTATTGGTTTCCAACACCGCAAGCTTCCGTGAAGCCGGCCAAGACCATTGCCGCCGCCGCTGGCTGCATCCTATCCGCTGGCCGCAGTGGCTGCTCGGCCTGGGAACCCTTCTGCTGGTACTGGCCATGGCCCGGCCGCAAACCAGGATCGAACATGAAACACAGGAGTTCGCGGGGGTCGACATGATGCTGGTGCTGGACCTCTCCGGCAGTATGCGCTACCTGTATGACGAGGTGGCGCCGGCATACATCGGACGGCCTCTCCCCCGGCCTCCAGCCGAGCTTGGACTCGAATCGCGCATCGAAATTGCCCGGCGGCAACTTGAACGGTTCATAACCATCCGACAGCAGGACCGGCTCGGACTGGTCGCCTTCGCCCGTCATCCATACCTGGTCAGCCCTCTCACCCATGACCATCAATTTCTGATCGACCAACTGCATGAGCTGCAACAGGCACACCTGCCGGACGGCACTGAAATCGCCGCCGCCATCGCCGCCGCCGTCGACCGCCTGCGCCATAGCCAGGCACCCGAAAAAGTGATTGTCCTGTTCAGCGACGGAGAAGACAATGTCCCCTTTGCCATAACCCCGCGTCAGGCAGCCCGCCTCGCCGCCGAGTTTGGCATAACCATCCATACCGTGGGACTTGGCGGCGATCGCGTCTTCGCTTTGCGCAACACCTTGCGTGGACCGGTCTTGCAGCCCAGCGACGAAACATTCGACCAACCGTTGCTGGAGGACATGGCCGAAATCACCGGCGGTCAATTTTTCCGGGCCAGGGACGAGGAGACTTTTGACCGGGTTATCGAGGAGATGGAGCGAGTGACCACGTTCGAGTTCGAGCTGCCGATACGTGCCGAGCACCGGGAAAACTTCCTGCTGTGGAGCGGCGCCGGACTGGCTCTGCTGCTGCTCGGATTGATGCTCGAAAACACCTTCTGCAGAACCCTGCCATGATCCGCCAGGCATCGCTCATTCGAAATATCCAACTGAACAAGAAAAAGGCAGACGCATTGCGTCAATTCCTGACAATTTGTCATCTTCTTTATTTTGCATTATATTAACTTATCGGCAAGCGCGGCGATTCGATGTGCCGCCCCGGACCTGAAGAGACATGAAATTAAAGCAACGGGAACCCTTTCCTCCATGATCACCAGCACAGCTCGCGACAACGCTTCGGAAATCTACCTTGAACAGCTAAACGCCTTCATGCCGCAAATGCGGCAGACGGCTCTGACCAATCTGCTGGAGCGGTGGCCGGAGAAGCCTGATGAGAAACCATGGGTCAACCTGCACCTGCACAGTTTTTTCTCTTTCAACGGCGAGGGTTGGTCGCCATCGCGCCTGGCCTGGGAGGCCCGCCAGAGAGGGCTGTATGCGGCAGGTGTCTGTGATTTCGACACTCTGGACGGACTGGAGGAGATGCTCCTGGCCGGAGACCTTCTGGGACTGCGTACCATGGCATCGATGGAAAGCCGGGTTTTCTTCTCCGAGTATGCCGACCAGGAAATTAATTCGCCGGGAGAACCGGGGGTGTTCTATTTTATGGGCGCCGGATTTGTCGAGCAACCCGATCCGACCGGAGAGGCGGGGCGAATTTTCGCCGAAATGACCGAGCAGGCGCATCAGCGAAACCAGCAGATTGTGCAAAAGATCAATTCATGCCTGCCCGGTCCGAACCTGGACTATAAGAAGGATGTCCTGCCCCTGACACCCTCCGGCAATCCGACCGAGCGGCATATTGTCCGAGCCTACTTCGACCGCGCCCTGCTGGCCTGCGACAGCGACCTTGATGAGACCGCCCGCTGGTGGGCCGAGGCGCTGAACGAAGAGCCGGACAAGATGCGGAAACAAATCTCGGACCTCAACGGGTTT
>SLNM01000343.1 GCA_007133055.1 Lentisphaeria bacterium | reverse complement strand
TCGCCCGCCGCCTGCGCACCGACCAGTCGATCGATCCGGTTCTGTACGGACTGCACGTCAACGGCCGACTGGCGGTGATCTACTCGCCGCACGGTTTGTCGACCGGCTGGGAGCTGGCCGATTCACCATACTGCGCAGGGCTTACCGCCGAGGACTCAATCAAACTCGGAGTCAACATACTCACCCACTCCCTGCTTCAGTAGAAAATGAAAGTTGTTTGTCATGCTACCTTGAATTAAGGTTGGCCAATACTACTGTATTACCGTTTGAACCGACAAGTTTATCAGGATTCAACCGTATGGACAAAAAATTACGTGCGATACTGGTGGGGTGCGGCGGGATTAGCGGTGCATGGCTCACGCCGATACGGCAGTTCGACGATGTCGAAATTGTCGGACTTGTTGATCTGAAACCAGAAAACGCCGCCGCAACCAAAGCCAGATTCGAACTGGACAGGGCGGAAATTGGCGACGATCTGACGGCCATGCTGAAGCGACTTGCCCCGGACCTGGTCTTCGACTGCACCCTGCCGGAGGCGCACACCAAGGTTGCAACGGCGGCTCTCAGTTGCGGCGCCCATGTCTTGGGTGAAAAGCCTATGGCGGTATCGATGCCGGAGGCTCGCCAGGCAGTGGCCGCCGCCGAAAAGGCGGGAAAAATCTATGCGGTAATTCAAAACCGTCGATATATGGACAACATCGTCGCCTTTCGCAAAGCCGTCACCGACGGGTGCGCGGGGCGGTTGCACACCCTGAATGCCGATTTCTTTATTGGCGCCCACTTCGGAGGGTTTCGCGAGGTCATGCGGCATGTCCTGATTCTGGACATGGCGATCCACACTTTTGACCAGGCCCGCCATATCTCGGGGCAGGATCCCCTGGCAGTCTACTGCCACGAATGGAATCCTCCTGGCTCCTGGTACGAACATGGCGCCTCGGCCATCGCCATCTTTGAAATGTCCGAGGGAGTGATCTTTCGCTATCAAGGAAGCTGGTGCGCCGAAGGCATGAACACTTCCTGGGAGTGCCAGTGGCGGGCCATCGGCGACCAGGGTTCCATGCTGTGGGACGGGCGAGAGACCATTGTCGGGGAAAGACCGATCGCCCGACAGAACCTGGTCTCGCCGGTCGAAAGTTTTCAGCGTCCGATTTACACCCACCTGAACCACCAGGGACATGCCGGGGTTATCCGCGAATTCCTCGACTGTGTGCGCAACGGAGGACGGCCGCAAACCGACTGCCGGGACAACATCAAAAGTCTGGCCATGGTGCATGGCGCCATCAAAAGCGCTGAGCAGAGAAGAAAAGTGGACTTGTCAAGCCTAGCCGATGACCTGGTGTGTGGCTCTTAGTATCTCTGACGGCGCCTCCGCCACCAATTGATATTTGCCCAGAATCGCCGGCACACAGCAGATTCGCCCGAGAGGCAGGACAAACTCCTGGCCTTGGCGGTAGCGAATCAGGCAGCGACCGACGGTCGGATAGAGCAGATGGCAGGCCACCCCGGCGGTCTCGAGAGAAATATGGTCGGCAATACGAAGTTCCTCGACGGAGAAATAGGGCCAGTGCCGGGTCAGAGAAATTTTTCGGGTATGGGTCAGCGGGCTTCGTACTCGTGCGGTTCTGGTGCTTTGGCGGCTTTCAAGCTTGACCGAGTCCCGGGCCATCTCTTGCTCTTTGGCAGGAATCCGGTCCTGTTCACGGCCTGGCCCCAGACACAGGGGCGGAGCCGGACGCGGCTTCAGCTCCCAGATCAAGTGCCCGGTCGAAAGAGAATGAACCATACCCGGTGGAATCAGACAAGAATCGCCAGGTCGGATTTTTAACTTCTGAAGAAACTGCCTGGCCTGAGGCGAGTTTATATTAGCGAAAAGCTGCTGGGCCGAAACTCTCGGGTCAATCCCGACATAGGCTCGGGCGTCGCCTTGCACCGCCAGAGAATACCAGATTTTCATGTTGCCATGTTTTTCCCACCGCTCGGACCCAGCATCGCTGTCCGGATGCACCAGCAACGGCTGTTCCTCGGCAGTGGCGAAAACCCTGGCCATCAATGGGAATGCAGACCGGGACGCATGATGGCGACCGACCATCTCGAGGGGACGCTCGGCAACCAGGCTGCGCAAAGTGACGCCGGCCAAGCGACCGTTGGCCACGGTGGATTGAATATCCTTCGAGTCGGCAAGCAGCCAGCATTCGTCAATGTCATTTTCCGCGGGCGGCGCTAGATTGCAATTGCTCATAAGCTCGGCAATCCAGGGGGCAAATCCCTGAGCCCGGCGGTTCGACTGCCTGAAAATCGGCTCGAAAAGTAATGGATACAATTGACTGTCCATGGCAATTCCTTGCTCGTAAGGCTTGCAAATCGGTGATTTTGCGACACAATACTATAATAACAGCAGGTTGACAAAACTCAACTCGAAACCGGTTCCCTTCAAAATCATGGCTAAACGAAACGTCCAATCCAACCACTCCGACAGCCGCCGCCCCGCCCCGCAAAGACCGCGGGTAGGCGGTCGGGTTGCGGCCATCCTCCTGGTCAGCGCAACTCTGATGGTGTTTCTTGCCATGCTTTCTTTTCACCCCGCCGACATCGTATACCTGGAACACGGGGTCGAGGGACCAACGGTATGGCGAAACTGGATTGGTTTTTACGGGGCTTTGGGGGCACGCACACTGCTGCTTCTGTTCGGACTGGCGGCTTATCCGACAGTAATGCTTTGTCTGCTGTCGTTCGTTCGCCGTGTTTGGCCGGGCGCCTCGGCGCGCGCCGCAGGGTGGGAGTACTGGCTGGCCTTTCTGCTGGTTTTAGTTGGTGTGTCAATGCTGTTTGGCACTTGGCCCGGCACTCTGCCCGGCCTGACTGAATATTTGAATTTGACCGCCACCGCAGGGGGCGCGGTCGGCAACTATCTATGTGCGCCGGACGGCGGCAAACTCGGAATTGTGTTGAATCAGACAGGCAGCGCTCTGGTCTCGGCCACCCTGGTGATTGTCGGATTGGTTGTGGTTTGGCTTTACGACTGGCACGACGCGCTGATAGCGTGGCAAACCCGGATGCACGAACGCCGCAGACGGCAGCAGGAGGAGGAAATCGACGGCAGTGCGAAGCGGCCTGCCGCCGCCGCGGCGAACAAAGCCGGGGGAAGCGGACGATATCGCTTGAGCGAGGATGAACGGGCCCGCATCCTGCGAGCCCAGGAAAAGGGAGCGGCGGACAAAACACAGACCGCTGCCGATACGGAAGCTGGCCGTTCAGAAAAAAACAACGAAGAGGAGCGGCGGCGCAGCCGGACAACGAAGCCTGCGCCACCCTCAAAGCCGTCCGGGAAGAGCGCCCCTGCCAGGAAAGGGCCCGATTACGAACTGCCGGCGCTGAGTTTGCTGGATGCCTGCGATGACAGCATTGAAACCATGGTGCGTCCCGAGGAAGTGGAGAAGAAAAAAATCATCTTGCAGGCCACCCTCGACAGTTTTAACATCGACGCCAAGGTCGGGCAGGCGACCAGCGGCCCGCGCGTAACCTTGTTCGAGGTCGAGCCCGCGCCCGGGGTCAAGGTTGAACGAATCAGCAATCTCAGCAACAACATCGCCATGGAACTACAGGCGCAGAGCCTGCGTATCCTGACTCCTATTCCAGGACGAAAGTCAGTCGGGATCGAGGTGCCCAACGATCGCGCCGCCATTGTCTCCCTGCAAGGGCTGATGAACACTCCGGTCTGGCGCAACAAGAAAGCTTCGATCCCCCTGCTGCTGGGGCGGAATATCAGCGGCAAACCGGTTCTTCTGGATTTGGCGAAGGCGCCGCATTTACTGATCGCCGGCGCCACCGGCAGCGGCAAGTCGGTCTGCATCAACGCCCTGATTATGTCTCTGCTGTATCGGTTCTCGCCCGAGGAAATGCGCCTGGTGCTGGTCGATCCGAAAGTGGTTGAGTTCAGTTGCTACAAACGCCTGCCTCATCTGGTGGTCCCGGTGATCACAGACTCCAACAAGGTGGTACTGGCACTGCGCTGGGTGATCAATGAAATGGAAAGACGGTACAGTATGTTCGCCGCAGTCAATGCCCGCAACATTGCCTCTTTCAACGCGCGCCCGAAAAGAAAAACCCCGCAGACAGACCATCAGGGCAACGAAATTCCGCCGCGCGTACCCTATATCATTGTGGTGATCGACGAGCTGGCCGACATCATGATGACCGCCAAATCGGAAGTGGAGACATCCCTTGCCCGCATCGCCCAGTTGTCGCGGGCGGTGGGAGTGCATACGATCCTTGCCACCCAGCGTCCCAGCGTCAATGTGATTACCGGCATAATCAAGGCCAACTACCCTACTCGCATCGCATTTCAAGTCACTTCGCAGATCGATTCACGCACCATCCTCGATGGTAAGGGGGCGGAGAAACTGCTGGGCCGCGGGGACATGCTTTTCAAGCCGCCGGGCGCCTCGCAACTGGAGCGCAATCAAAGCCCGATGGTCAACGATCACGAGATTGAAGCGGTGGTCGATTACGTCTCCAGCCAGAGCGAGCAGGAATTTGTCGCTGATGTGTTCAAGGGCGGTGCGGACGGCGAAGGCGGAGGTCCGGGAGAAGAGCTTTCGGATGAGGACGAAGGCTTGATCGAACGGGCGATTGAAATTATTCTGCAGGACCGCCGGGCAACCACCAGTTACGTGCAGCGATGCCTGCGCATAGGCTACAACCGAGCCGCCTTGATTATGGAAATTCTTGAGCAGCGCGGGGTGGTCGGACCGCAAATCGGCAGTGCGCCACGGGAAATCCTAATCTCACAGGACGAGTCAAACCGGGATGGCGAAGACGACGAGACGGATTATGAATTTGACAACTGACTATTGGCGACAAGAGGTGAGCAATGGCTGAACGCCACAAAGGCAAACCGGAAGATGATCAGCAACCTTTTCTGCCTTTGAGCTGGGAAAGTGACGAAGCGGACGGGAACCGCCTCCAAAAACCAACCGGCAGGGAAATCCTGTCCGGCAGGCAGGCTGCACGTATCGAGCAGCATAAACAGCGGCAGGAGGACGAGCTGCCGCCGCCATCACCGTCGCAGCGACAGGAACTCCCGGATAGTCAAAACAACCGCGACGAGCCGCTGTCGAGCAGTTCGGAAAAAGTTCCGACGGGCGATCAGTCGGCACGGCTGGCTAATCGCGAAACTATGCTTCCGGAGAATAGCCTGGGAGCTATGCTGATGCGAGGGCGTGAAAACAAAGGGCTGACCATCGACGAAGTTGCCCGTCGGACTCGAATCCCCCGTGATTTCATTGAAAATGCTGAAGCGAACCGGTTTGAGCAACTGCCGCCGGCTGTATACAGTCGCTCATATATCGCTCAGCTGTGCCGGCAGTACGGACTGTCACCGGAGGTTTGTCTGCGTACCTATGATCAGTCGCAGGCAGACCGACTGGCCGAACGCGGCAGCGACGACAATCCACTGGTTCTGGTGATCGACAACGACAGCGAAGACGGCTCCACCGTCAGCTACGTTCCGCGGCCTGCCGACCGGTACTGGGAAACCGACTCGGGTTTGCTTTCCCGTCTGCCCCGGTTCGCGGTCATGTTTGCCACCGGCCTTTTGCTGGTAGTCGTGCTGAGTGCGGTCGTAGTGCAGCAATACCGCAATTATCGCCTCCGGCGCAGCGAGGTTACGGTCAGTCACACCGAAACAAATGACACCGGACCAGCCGAGTCGCCGCGCAGAGCCACTGGCCTGGAGGAGCTGGTGCCGCCGCTGGAGCTGCCGCTGCGCGAACTGCCCATACCCGGAGAATGAGAACCAGACCTCGATTAATGAGGAGAAGGAGCGTAAAAAAAACACATGAGCACCAGCCGGGAACCAAAGCGGGAAACCAAAACAAGGCCATCACCGTCCTTCGGGCAGCAGACACTTTTTAAACCGTGCAGACGCGGCCAGTGGGATTGCCGATATCGCATCCCCAACCTGCTGGTTTCCAAGCGCGGAACGGTCTTCGCTTTCCCCGAAGAGCGAGTCATCGGCCTTGGCTGTCGCGCCTGACGGCACTATTTTATGCGCCTATGAAACACTGGATGAAAAGTCGTATGCCGGCACTGTCATGCTGGCCCGCTTCAACCTTGAATGGCTGCTGCAAACATAAGGAAGCTTCCCGCCCGGCAGCAGCTATCAGATCGTGCAAGTCACAAAGTCATCGGAATCATCCCGGAGTCAAGAAGTCAAACTTGGGAACACCACCATGAAATCCAAACGCCAGCAGCCATCCAGTGACACAGCCAATCCGGCCGTATTTGATGTCGTCGTCTGCGGCGGCACTCCGGCCGGCATCGCCGCCGCCGTTCGTGGTGCCCGAGGCGGCCACCGGGTTATGCTCACCCAGCACACTCGCCATCTCGGCGGCATGTGCACCACAAGAACTCATATAACTCGCCGATCCTTCCTGGTGAAAACTGGGATTATCCGGAGGGGGACTGGCCCACCCGCAAGCGGATTGCCGCCCGCCACCGCGACTTCGCCCTGGGCTGGATGTGGTTTCTGCAGAACGATCCGGAAGTTCCAGCGGACAAGCGCACGGCCGCCCGCGAATGGGGGCTGCCCGCCGATGAATACACGGATAACGGCCACCTGCCCTACGAAATGTACGTGCGCGAAACCCGGCGCATCGTTGGTCTCCATGTGCTCACCGAGAACGACCTGCTGCCGCGCGCGGGCTTCATGCGCCCGCGGACCTTCGAAGACAGCATCGCCTTCACCGACTGGTACATGGACAGCCATTCATGCAGCCGGGACATTGGCACCTGGGGGCCGGACGGCAGCGTCGGCACTCCGGACTATCCCTTCGACGGCAAGCTCATCCTCAGCGAGGAGTGCCGTCCCGGGATGATCCCGTACCACAGCCTGGTCTGCCGGGAGGTTGGCAATCTCATCGTACCAGTCTGCGTGTCGTCGACCCATATCGCCTGGGGCGCAGTGCGCCTGGAACCGATCTGGATTCACCTGGGCGAAGTCGCCGGCTTCGCCGCCTGCCAAGCCTTGACCACCGGAACACCGCCCAACGCCCTCGATGTGTCTACATTGCAGCGCACCCTGCTCGATGCCGGTGCCTTGATCGCTTTTTTCAACCAGCATCGGGAGATGGCAAACCACCCCAAACGCGCCGACCGCGAACTAGCCGCCTGCCACGACGAACACGACAGTTTCGACTGGGAGGTTGGATAAGAACACCCGGTCAGCCCCGGGTCATGAAGTCATCAGGGTCAGTCCGGAGTCAAAAGGTCAGTTGGCCAGCCC
>SLNM01000036.1 GCA_007133055.1 Lentisphaeria bacterium | reverse complement strand
TACGGTAGCCATCTGCGGCAAATGATTGACGCATTTGATGGTCGCCATCAAATTGCCGCCGAAGGCGGGGCGGGTCTGCCGCAGAAGTCCGCTGTTTTCCTCGATCTCCAAACCGGTGCAGTCAGCGGTCAAGCCGGTTTCGACACGGGCCGCCACGCGCGGAATCAGAGACCGTCCGTAGGCAGTGGCGCCGGCCAGGACAATCTCCGGACGATAACGTTCAATGACTCGGCTCAAGATGGTAGCGTAGGTTGCCTCGACGAATTCGGATAACTCCGGCGCGTCGACCGCCAGCACCGTGTCGGCGCCGTGTGCGAAACAAATGTCAGCCGCGTCTGCAAGCCGATGGCCAAGCAGCGTGCACCACAATTGCTGGCCCCGCCGGTCGGCCAAACGGCGACCGGCTCCGAGCAGCTCCAGGGTCACATTTGGAATGCGGCCATGCCGACGCTCGCCGATCACCCATAGATTACGGTGTTTTTTTCGTTCGCTTTCCGTGTGAATGCGCATGGTGTACCAATTTCAAAGATATTATCAAATCATCGATCTCATTCTAAGCTCCTGGAGCAACGCCCTTGCCGATTCCTGCGCAGTTCCGGCCAGACAGACGGTCCGCCCGCTGCGCGGCGGTGGCGGTGCAGTGGTGACAACTCGGGTGGGCGATCCGGCCAGACCGATTCCGCCCTCCGTCGTCGCCAGTTCCCGGCTGCTCCAGATTTCAAGCTGTGCTGCGCGTGCCGCCCTGCATCTCTTCAGGGTCGGAACCCGAGGTTGATTAAGGTCCTTGACCACGGTCAGCAAGGCGGGAAGCTGAAGTTCGACTTCGCTGTGGCCGGTTTCCTGCATACGCTTGACCAGGATGCGCGAATTGTCGCAGTTGACGGCTTCAAAGACGCAGGCGACATGAGGCCAGTCCAGGTGGGCGGCGATGCCCGGCCCGACCTGGGCGGTGTCGCCGTCCACCGCCTGCTTGCCGCAGAGAACCAGGTCGACCTGTCCGAAACGCCTTATTGCCTTGGTTAGGATATAGGAAGTAGCCCAGGTGTCTGAACCGGCAAAAGCGGGATCGCTAAGCAGAATGCCGTGATCGGCGCCCATGGCCAGCGCCTCGCGAATGGTTTTTTCGGCGGAGCCCGGCCCCATGCTCATAACCGTCACCCGGCCGCCGATCCGCTCGCGGATTCGCAAGCCCTCTTCAACCGCGTACAGGTCAAACGGATTCATGCCGGACTCGACACCTTCGCGCCGCAGCCTTTTGGTGTCGGGGTCGATCGATACTTCGCCGACCAAAGGCACTTGTTTCACACAAACCACTATATTCATGTCAATGCCTCATTATTCAAAAGTCCCGGAAGTATCGGGAATTGAGTTTTAAATCCGAGAATCGCCAGATAATAGTCGCATTGCGGATAGCGTTTCATCAAGGTTCGCAGATTTCCGACCGGATCGTATGGTTTTTCGGGAGAAATTTCGTATCCTACGCAATCGCTGAGCAGATGCAGCTTTTTCGACATCCAAGCCTCGATCACCACTTCCACCCCCAGGTCAAGCAGGCGCGTCAGATGCGGATGGTCGTCGATAATCGGTTGCGTGGTGATATATTCGGCGCCCGCCGCCAGCTTGCGCTCGAGCTTCTCCCACTCGTCCGCCTCGGGTTCGTAGGGGTTGTAGGCGACACCGACTTTGAAAACCCCGGGGAATTCACGGCGAATATATTCGACCAGCTCGACACTGGTTACCGATTCAACCTCGATCCCAAGATCGCGACCGCGTAGTTTGGGCAAACGTTGACTGCCGTCGCCGCTTATGGCCAGAACATCATCAATGCCGAGATTAGCAGTTCGTTGCAGGATTGAGTGGAAATCCGAAAAAGAATGGAAGGTGTTCAGGTGCAGTGACACCTGCCCCTCTGCCGCAGGCAGGCTCAGCTCTTCGATCAACTCCACCCCGTGAAAGGCCAGTTTCCCCAGCGGATTGTCGGGAATGCAGATGCCGTAGCCAGCCGTCAGCGCCTGTTCGTATTTTTCGGCGAAAACGCGCAGCGCCGCCTCCAGATCGTCAACGTTCTGCTTGGGTGAGAGTATCTCGATATTGAAAGTTTTCGGTCGGCGCATCAGAACAACCCCGTGACTTTTCCGGTTTTCACATCGACATCGATCCGGCGAAAGGCCGGGTTCGAACTGGTGCCGGGCAGCAGCTTGATGTCCCCGGCCACTGGAACGACCAGTCCGGCTCCGCGGTAGACTAGGATATCCCGCACCGGCAACCGCCAGCCAACCGGCCGTCCCGCCAAGTTCGGATCATGGGAAAGACTGAGATGTGTTTTGACCATGCACACCCCCATCTTCGAAACTTCGGGATCTTTTTCCAGTTCGGCCAGTCTCGCCCTCGCAGTCTCGCTGTAATCCACCCCGGCGCCGCCGTATATTTGCTTGACGATCAGCTCGATGCGCTGCCGCAAAGGCATGTCCAATTCGTAAAGAAACTTAAAACTATTCTCCCTGTTGGCCGCTGCGATCACCGCCTCCGCCAGTTCGATCGCGCCCTCGCCGCCCTTGCGCCAGTGTTCGGAATGCACGCAGACGGCGCCTTCGCTCCCGACCACTCGGCGCAACAGGTTGATCTCGGCTGCGGTATCATCGGAAAAGGCGTTGATGCAGACCACCGGTTCGGCGCCGCTGGCCCGGACAATCGCCAGATGGGCGAGCAGGTTTTCGCAGCCTTTCTCCAGTAAACCGAGATTCTCCCGGCGATACTCTTCCGGCAACCGCGCGCCCGGCTTGACCGGCAGCCCGCCGCCATGCATTTTCAATGCTCGAATCGTGGCCACGACGACCACTGCGTCCGGGCGCATTCCGGAGTAGCGGCACTTGAGATTCCAGAATTTTTCAAATCCGATGTCGGCTCCGAATCCGCTTTCGGTCACGTGATAGTCGGTCAGCATCGTTCCGATTTGATCGGCGATAATCGAGCTTTGTCCAATGGCAATATTGGCGAATGGCCCGGCATGAACCAGCACCGGCTGCCCTTCGATGGTCTGCATCAGAGTCGGGTTCAAGGCTTCGATCAGCCAGGCGGCCATGGCGCCGGCCACTTCCAAATCGGTGGTGGTAATCGGATTGCCGTCGTGGTCGGCGGCGACCACTATGCGGCCGATCCGTCCGCGCATATCTTCGAGATCACGGGCCACCGCCAGAATCGCCATCAGCTCGCTGGACACTGAAATCTGAAAGCCGGAAGCCATCTCGAGGCCGTCCATCCGGCCGCCGCGACCGATTACAATGTTGCGCAGGCTCTGTGCGCAAAAGTCGATGGCCCATTTCAAACAGACCCGGTCGGGATCGATGTTAAGTCGGCGCAGGCCGCGCCTGGTCAGGGTTGCGTCGTCATAGTTGGCTTCGTGCTGCATCCGACTGGTCAGGGCGGTCATCGCCAGATTGTGGGCGTTGGTCACCCGGTCGATGTCCCCGGTCAGTCCGAGGCTGAACGGTGCGAGTGGAATACACTGGGCTCGGCCGCCGCCGGCCGCCGAACCCTTGATGTTGAAGGTGGGGCCGCCGCTGGGCTGGCGCAAAGCGCCGCAAACCCGATGCCCCAGCCTGCCCAGCCCTTGCAGCAGGCCGATCGTGGTGGTCGTCTTGCCTTCGCCCAGCGGGGTCGGGGTGATGGCGGTCACGTCAATATACTTGCCACTGCCGGGTTGGCTCAAACGCCCGAGCACGCGTTGATAATCGACGCGCGCCAGGGCGCGTCCGAAGGGAATCAGCTCGTCACTTTGCAAGCCAAGCTCGGCGCCCAGATGCGAAACCGGCTTCATCCCGGTTTCCGCCGCCGCGGCGATCTGCCAATCCTGATATTTCGTCGGTTCCAGTGTATTGCTCATCTTTATTGGTCACTCCCAATCAGTGCGGTTAAGTTCAACAAGCAGCAATAATTATATTGATGCGTATACTTTAGTCCGGCAAAAGTAAATGACACCAAGGACTCACTTATAAGCGCAAATGGAACGCCTTGTTTTTAAGGGAGAATGACGGATTGGGCGCTGTGTTTCTTTTCATCTAATTACCCATTTTAGGCAATGCGCAAAATGGGTAATTAGGTGGCGAGACAATTCAGGGTCTTTCGTAGAATCTGTGGGTGGAATTAACTTCGCAAGACACTCCTAACTGACCATCCGATCCGCTTAACCGATGCGCCTCGCGCGAAGCTGATCGACTAAGCGTATCCGAACCTATTAATGATCCGCATGGCCGAATTCGCATGAATTAATCAGGGGCGAGTGCTGCGGCCAGAGCTAGAAAGTCTTCGATGGTCAGTTCCTCGGCGCGGGCGGTCGCATTGAAACCGCGGGTTTGCAGGCATTGTCGGAGGTTTGCGGCGGCGGCAGGGAAACGAGCGGTCAGAAGTTTCAGCAGTTGCTTGCGACGCTGGGAGAATCCTACCCTCAGCAGATTGGAAAAATGTTGTCGGGTCAGCCGGGAAACGGTCGCGGCCCAGGGGGATGGTTGCAGTCGAAGGCAGGCCGAGTCAACTTCCGGCTGTGGGAAGAAGACGTTCGGCGGCACTTTTCGCGTTTGTTCGACGGTGTAGAACAGCCCGACCGCCAGGGTCAGGCTACCGTACTCCTTGGTTCTTGGCCTGGCCGTCAGTCGGTCTGCCAGCTCGCGCTGCACCAGCACAGCCAGGTCTTGCGGACGGTTCTCCTGCTCGGTCATGCGGACCAGCCATGGTGAGCTGATGGCGTATGGCAGATTGGCCAGACAGCGGTAGGGGAGGGCGCCGAACTCCCGGTCGTAGTCCACCTTGCAGGCATCGTTCTCGACCAGTCGGAAGTTCACAGCGTCGGCGAACTTATGACGCAGCCAGGCGCAGAGTCGATGGTCTATTTCGACGGCGGTCACCCGGCAGCCTGCGGCCAGGAGTCGTTCGGTCAGCGTGCCGGAGCCGGGGCCGATCTCCAGCACTTCCTGGCCGGGGCGCGGATCGAAATCCCGGATGATGGCGGAGAGCAGGTTGTGGTCGAACAGAAAATTTTGCCCCAAACGTCGGCTGGGGCGCAGCTCCATCTGTTCGAGCCAGGTCTTGACTTCATGTTTCGACATGGTTTTCATTGGCTGCATCGGTTTCCGGTTGATGTCTTCCGATCACCACCGTAAATTCGCCTTTGCATTGCTGGCCGGCGAATTGTTCGGCCAGTTCGGCGGCCGAGCCTCGAATGATCTGTTCATGCAACTTGGTGGCTTCACGAATCAGGGTAACCGGAGTGGTCGGACCAATCATGGCGGCGATTTCATCGAGCAGGCGTGGAATTCTGTGCGGGCTTTCGTAAAGGAAACAGGTCAGCTCGGCAACGGGCAGTTGGCGGAGAAAGTTCCGGCGCCTGCCTGCTTTGCGGGGAGGGAATCCGGCGAACATGAATTGGTCAACCGGCATTCCGGCGGCGGTTACGGCGAAGGTCAGAGCCGAGACTCCTGGGATGATTACTGGTTCAATCCCTATTTGGCGGGCGGTTCTGACCAGCAGGAATCCAGGGTCGGAGAGAGTCGGCGTACCGGCGTCGGTCAGAACGGCGATGCGCTCTCCTCCGGCCACGCGTTCGAGCAACTGCTCGGTTTTTCGATGTTCATTGAAGGCGTGATACGGGGTGACGCGGGTTTTTATTTGGTGGTGTGCCAGCAGTCTTCTGGCCCGCCTGGTGTCTTCGGCCGCGATCGTATCGGCTTCCTCCAGGGTGCGCAGGGCACGCAGAGTGATGTCCTCCAAATTGCCGATCGGGGTGGCGACCAAGGCCACCCAGCCTGGAGATGGGGAGTTCATGAGGGGGATTCTTGAGCCAGCCTCAGTTCCACGTCAAGTGCAATGATTTGATCCAGCAAGGCGCCGAGATTGCCGTCAAGGATGGCCGCCAGGTCGTGGCGGGTAATTCCGTAACGGTGGTCGGTGACTCGGCTTTGCGGGAAATTATAGGTGCGTATGCGCTCGCTGCGGTCGCCGCTGCCCACCTGCGAGCGGCGCTGGGCGGCATTTTTGGCCGCTTCCTCGGCCTGCATTTGATCGAGCAGACGGGAGCGCAGCAGGAGCATGGCGATTTCTTTGTTGCGATGCTGGGATTTTTCCTGTTGCGAGGCAACACTGATACCGGTGGGGACATGGGTTACACGCACCGCCGAGTCGGTAGTGTTGACCGACTGCCCTCCCGGGCCGGAGGAGCGGAAAACGTCGACCCGCAAATCCTCGGCTTGCAACTGCACATCGATCTCGCGCGCTTCCGGCAGAACGGCCACGGTCACCGTGGAGGTGTGAATGCGACCGCCCGTTTCCGTCTGCGGTATGCGCTGCACTCGATGAACACCGCTCTCAAACGTCATGTAGCGATGCACTTCGTCCCCCTGCAAAGAAAAAGCGACCGCCTTGAGGCCGCCGACCGAACTTTCAACCTGCTCAAGAACTTCCGTCTTCCAGCCGCGCTCCTCGGCGAACCGACAATACATGCGAAACAGTTCGTGCGCGAACAGGCCGGCTTCGTCGCCGCCTGCGGCCGGTCGAATTTCGACAATGCTGTTGCGCTGGTCATTGGGCTCGGGGGGGAGGATCAGGGTTTTCAGGTGCAGGTCGGTGGTTTCCAGGCGCTGGTTCAGGGATTCGATGTCGGCGTTGATCATGGCGATCATTTCGGCATCGTCCTCACCCGCCAGCAGCTCACGATTATCGTCCAATTGCTGTCGCAGTTCGAGTCTGGTCCGCCATAGCTGTCGCAGCCGGTTCAGCCGCTGATATTCGCGGTTAAGATTCTCATAGTCGGCTCGATCACAGTCCGAAGCGGAAAAATCGAACTCGGCCAGCTCTCGCTCGACTTGAGCCAGGCGCTTTTCGGCCTGGCCAATGTATGGTTCGATATTCACCGAAGCGTCTATTCCGACAGATTGTAGCGGCGACGGAAGCGGTCGACCCGCCCTTCGGTGTCAACCAGCTTCTGTTTGCCGGTGAAGAAGGGATGGCAGGCGGAACAAATATCGACCGAGGTCTCCTGGCGCAGAGTAAGAACCTGCATCTCATTGCCGCAGGCACACTTGACTACGCCCTCGACATATTTGGGATGGATATCTTTTTTCATTTCGTATAATCCCATGGTGCTTGAATCGTGGCAGAAACTGCCGGAGTTTACAAAAAGAAGTAATGTAACCGCTGCGGCAGAGAAAGCAAGCCGTGGCTGCCATCCGATTGCAAGGGGTCAGTCATCGGCGCGTCGGTTGCCGCGAACCGGTTGTAACACGGTCGTCCCCGGCCGTACCGGTGAGCGGGGCG
>SLNM01000081.1 GCA_007133055.1 Lentisphaeria bacterium | reverse complement strand
GTCGCCGCTATCGTATTCCGGTTGTACGTTCCAAGCGCTGCACCTTTGACTGACGCATTACACGCATGACTTCTTTTCGCTTGCAATTTTGGATAATTTGGGTATGGTTCCTTACCGGGGCAACAATTATTTTCAATATCGCAGTCAGCCTTTCGGCGGGCGCCCGGCCGCCGCCCCCCTTAGGATTCCAGGTAGAGTAACGAGAGGGAATGGCACGGATGTCAAAACGCGTGAAACAGGAAAATCGAGTCGGCAACAGAGAAGATCGCGAGCGTCTATCCTCTCAGCGGCAGGGATTGAACGGCCCGGAAGACTTAGAACCATGGCGCACTGGCAACCTTTACAAACTGGTTCCCCCCTTGCTGGTCCTCGGACTGGCGGCTCTGTTTGGCGGAGGTCATCACCCCTGGGTATTATCGGCCTGCGTGGCGATAGCGGCGGCCGCGCTGCTGGTTAACAAACCACCAATCAGAATCAGCCTCCGATATTTCTGGTGGATTGGCATGGCCTACCTGCTCTGGCATTCGCTTACGCTGAGCACCCTGCCGGTTTCAGTGCTGGGGCGCACACGCCACGATTTGTTTCAAACAGCCCACGAGCAATTGGCCGAACTGCACGCGGTTCGGACGGGCCGTGCCGAGCTGGCCGAGTGGCGATTTGTCGACTCCCGCCCGGCTTCTCCGGGCTCTGGCTGGGCTGACGGAGGGATGCGCGGCTACGGGCGGCCGACCTTGAATCAGGCGGGGACTAGAAGGTTTATCCTGATCGTAGCCGGAGCCTGGGCAATGTTCTGGCTGACTACCGCGATGACTTTGTCGCAGCGTCTGCGACTGATGGCTATGGTGGTACTGGGGGGGGCGGTTTTTGCTTTGCTCGGGCTGCTCGGTATTTACCTCAGTTCGAGCGGCAACCCGTTCTGGTGGTTTTTAGGGAACGCCGGGCAGGATATTCTGGCTGCCCGCCGACAGTTCGCCTTCCTTTGCGCCGTGCTAACCCCGGTTGCATTGAGTATGATCGTCTCACCGGTGCCCATGCTCGATCTGCGTCCGGCCGGAAGCGGAGGGCGTGAGCGTCGCCGCGACAGACAGAAGGCGGCGGCGGCTCCATCGTCGTCTGACGGTTACGGGTGGTCCTGGCTGCCGTCCTGGTGGACCGGTCTGTCGCGCGATCAGCAATGGCGTTTGGTTTATGCGCTCGGTCTGGTGGTTCTGATGATTGCCGCAGTGCTTGCCTGGTTCGGAGCTGCGGCGATGGTTGTGCTGAGCTGCTCCATCGTTGTTCTGGTTTGGCTGAAGGGGCGGCCGGCACCGGCTCTGGCCGGCATGGTGGTGGTGCTTGGCCTGCTGCTCTTCTTTCTGGTCTGGCCTTCGCAGACAGTGCAGAGAGGAGTATCCAGCCTGGGGTTGTGGCCCGAACAGGAGGTATCCAGGAATGTGCATGTTCGCGAGTCGGTCCGGCAGTGGGGGGACTTTGTCTTGATTGGCGGGGGTGCGGAATCCTTTCGTACTCTCAACAGTCTATATCGGAACCGGGCGGCGACGGATTCGCCGGTGTGCAGCGGCAGCGAGTACCTGCAACTGCCGGCGGACCATGGTTTTCTGGGCACGGTTCTGACCTTGGCCGTGGTGGTCGCCCTGGGAATAGGTTTCTGGAGCAACTTCCACAGTCGGTTTCAGCGTATGCGCTCGTGGCGACTTCTGCATGGAATATGGGGAGGCCAGGAGAAGGTTGTCAAGCGCCAGCAGGAACTGTATTCGCCGATTGTTTCACTGGCGGTGATCGCCGCCGCCACCGGGGTGGTGGTCGGGATATTTTTCAATGTCGCATACGATTGCTCGATTCGTCTGCCTCTGAATGGTTTTCTGGCGGCGGCGCTGCTTGGACTGGCAATGCCGCTGCCCAAAAAAGTGACCAGCGAGCGCAGCCGGTACTGGCGCTGGCCATTGTCATTCTTCCTGATTTTCTCCCTGATCATTCTGGTTTCATGGTCGGGCTCGAAGATACTTTTGGACGAGCCGGCCTATCTGGCCGGAGCCGAAGTGGACACACTGACCAGGGCGGTGGCGGCCGCCCCCTCCTACTGGCTCGCCTGGTGGCATTTGTCCGAACGGCTCCTGCAGAAGGCCGAGTCAATCCCGCCCGACGACCTTGACCAGATTGACCCGGTGCTGGTTCGTCGGCGTGGTCTGGAGTGCTTGCAGGTGGCCGCCAGCCTCAACCCGCAAAACCCTATGCTATGGCGAACCTTGGCCGAGGCTGGACTGCGTTCCGGGGAGAGAACCCGGGAGCGGATTCTTGCCGATCTGGAAAGAGCCGCCCGGCTATCCCCCAGGAACTATGATTACTGGCGGGCATGGCTGGACCAGGCTTTCGCCGCGCCTGCCTCGGAGGATGCCTGGAAAGTAGCCGAGACAGCGCTGACCAAGGCGGGGCGACGGGTGGCGATACAAGTCTGGCAGGACCTGGCCCACTGGGCCGAGCGGGAGGAAAATCAGCGCTACCAGTACAGAGCCGCGCTGTTGCTGGCGGAAATGCAGCCGCGACAGGAACAGTGGCAACAGTGGCGGGACAGCCTGCGCGGTCAGCCGTTTCAGTTGGAGGAGGATTTGCGGTTCCGCCAGACTCTGACCGAGCTGCAACCGGAAAACTGGAGGAACTGGATGGAACTGGGAAAACTATGGTTGGAAATGGAGGAGCCCAGAGAGGCGGAGCGGGCCTTTGCCAGAGTGCTCCAACTGCGCCCGCAGATGCGCCGGGAAGTGACGCAGATATTAAACGACAATCAGGGAGACGAAGATGATGATGAAACAACCGACCCGTAGGCACATCTTACTGGGTGTGCATGTAACCGACCGCTTAATCCATGCCGATCAGGTGCAGAAACTACTCACCCAGTATGGGCATCTGATTAAAACCCGTTTGGGATTGCACGAAACCAGCGACCCTGGCTGCGCCCCCAACGGCTTGCTGCTGCTGGAGCTGCTGGACCATGACGATGAAAAGAATGAGCTGGCCCGGAAATTGAGCGCAATCACCGGGGTCGAAGTCAAGGAGATGGTCTTTGACCATGCAGTATCTTGAGGGTCGAAAATTTTGTGTGGTGCTGGTCAAGGAAGTGCCGGAGAAAGCGGGCAGCGCGCGCTTGCAGTGCCTGCACGGGCGGGTCAGCGTCGAGCATGGCAGTTTGTTCCTGATCGACCCGCAAGGAGGCAAGTTCCCGGTTCCCAACTCGGCTCTTCACAATATCATGCCCAGCGACGGCACTGCGCTGCTTAAGGATGCCGAGTATTTTGTGATGGTCAAACTGCACCCGGACATTGATTTTCTTGAATCGACCGAGCCTTAGCCCGACTTTCAATGCAAGAGGTAAATTGAACAAAAGGACGCGAATAATACGAAGATTATGCGGGGCGCTTTCAGCGCACTTCTTTTAGATTGCCGTTTCCCGGGGCGCTGCCCCGGTCTGGTATGCATAGCGCCGTTGGCGCAGAATGTTGACGCGAAGACTGTGGCTGATACGGTGCCCGGACTCCAGCCGTGGCAAAAAATCGTCCTCCGTAACCGTCGCCCGTAAGCGTCGACCGTCTCCCCCTTTCGACCAGGTGCGCAACCAGGCGCGCACAAATTCAGGTCTATGACCCTTTTCGCATGGGGTCAGACAAGGCTGCCTGCCACCTGCTTCAAGTTATCGCAGGAGATACCCAGTTCTCGAAGCGCGGTCTGACCCGGGGCGCTGAGACCAAAGCGGTCGACCCCCACCACTTTGCCGTCGAGTCCGACATATTTAGCCCAGAAATCGGTGATTCCTGCTTCTATGGCCACTCTCCGGCGGCATTCCGCGGGCAGGACTTGTTCGCGATACTCAGGTGGTTGCCGGTCAAATCGCTGAGTGCATGGCATCGAGACAACGCGGACTCCCGGCCCCAGTTCCTGGGCGGCGGCGAGAGCATATTGCAGCTCGCTGCCGGTGGCGATCAGGATCAACTGCAACGGTCCTTTTTCCGCCCGGGCAATATAACCGCCCTGGCGCACGCCCTGTCGCCGCATCTCCGCCGGAATCTCGTTGAGCATGGGCACAGTTTGCCGGGTGAGCGCCAGAACCGTCGGTCCGTCGGTCCGTTCCAGCCCGGTGACAAAGGCGCCGGCGGTTTCCTCCGGATCGGCCGGTCGAATGACGTCTAGGTTGGGAATCAGACGCAGGCTGGAGACGATTTCCACCGGCTGATGGGTCGGGCCATCCTCGCCGACCCCGACCGAGTCATGGGTGAAAATATACAGGTTTGGCAGGCTGCTCAGGGCGGCCAGTCGAATTGACGGACGGCAATAGTCAGAGAAGACCATGAAAGTGGCGCCGGAGGCGCGGAACAGTCCGTCGTAGGAGATGCCATTCATGATGGCGGCCATGCCGTGTTCGCGAATACCGAAGCGGAAGTTGCGTCCGGCTCGGTTATCGGCCTTGAAATCGCCACTGCATTCGATGTAGTTGTTGGTCGAGCCATGCAGGTCGGCACTGCCGCTGAGCAAGCTTGGCATGGCCTTGGCAATCGGTTGCAGAACCATGCTGCCCGCCTTGCGGGTGGCCAGGCTGGCGTCTTCGGGGAAGGCAGGAATTCGTTCCATCAAATCGGACGGCACTGTCTTCGCCAGGCTCTGGTCCAGACGGCGGGCCAAGTCCGGATTCTCCCGTCGCCAGGCGGCATAGGTTTCCTCCCATTGACCATAAGCCGCCTCCAGGCGTTGTCGGTGTTCGGCAAAGTACTCCCTGACTTGATCGTCAACATAGAAAGGTTGCTCCGGCAGCCCCAGGCCGCGCCGTGCCGCGTCAGCGTATTTGGCGCCGCCTTCGCCATGTCCCTTCTGGGTGCCTGCCACCTCGGGGATGGAGCGGGCGATCTCGGACTTGGCCTCGATAAACTGCGGTTTGCCGGAGTTCGATTGACGGGCGCGGTTGAAAGCATCGAGAAACTCCTCCATGTTATGGGCGTTGACTCGCTGCACCTCGAATCCGTAGGCGGCAAAGCGGGCCATGGTGTCTTCGCTCTGAGTTTCGATGGCCATGGCGTCCAGGGTAACGTCGTTGGAGTCGTAGATGACAATCAGGTTGTCCAGGCGCTGGTGTCCGGCAAAGGCGGCGGCTTCGGCGGCGACCCCCTCCTGCAAACAGCCGTCGCCGACCAGAGCGACGACGGCATGATCGAAGATGCAGTGTTGTTCGGTGTTGTACAGGCTGGCCGCCATTTGGCCGGAAACGGCGATGCCGACTGCGTTGCCGAGTCCCTGCCCCAGCGGGCCGGTGGTGGCTTCGACTCCCGGAGTCTCGCCAAATTCCGGATGGCCGGGGGTGTGGCTGTGCAGCTGACGGAAGTTTTTCAGTTGTTCCATGCTAAGATCGTAACCGGCCAGGTGAAGCCAGCTATAAAGGAACATACTGCCATGCCCGGCGGAAAGCACCAAACGGTCTCGGTTCAGCCAGCGCGGTTGTCTGGGGCAGTAGCTCAGGGCGTGCCCGAACAGTACCGCCCCCATCTCGGCGGCTCCCAGTGGCAGGCCAAGGTGGCCGGAGTTGCAGGCATGGACGGCGTCAATCGACAAACCGCGCGAAATGTCGGCGGCACGGGCTAGCACTTCCTTTTGCAGGCTCATAATAAATTACCAGTCTTTTTCGTAGGTTGGTTGAAACAACAATGGTTCCGCGGTCAACCGGCGAAACCAATCAAAGTAAGGTAGCACCGAACGCCGCTTTGGCAACCAAGCAAGGAATAGGAGCGCAATGCGTCAGCGAAAGGCGGATAGGTCGTGGCGTCTGACGATTGCGTGCGACTATTGCCGAATCTGTGGAACCTTTGCACCTGCTACTTAAATATCACGAAAGGACGCCGACTATGCGCGACTATGACATCGAGAGCGAGCAGCGATTCCTGGCGCTCTTCAAGCATTTTATCAATCTCGAGCGGAAAACCGACCGTGAGTATATTTCGCGCGACTTCAGTTTGCGGCGCATGAATGACCTGGCGGCATTGGTCGGGCATCCGGAGCGACACCTGCAAATAGTCCATATCGCCGGCACCAAAGGCAAGGGGTCGACCGCTCTGATGCTCGGCGCCATGATAGAGCAAGCCGGCGCCGGACCCTGCGGGATTTTTACCAGTCCGCACCTGCTCAGCGTGCGCGAACGCTTTCTGGTCGATCAGCAACCGCTGTCCTATGAGCTGATAATCGGGGAGGCGGACAATCTTTGCCGAGCAGTGCTGGCCCGTGGCTGGCGACCCAATTTTTTCGAAGTGATGACAGTTTTGGCACTGCGATTGATGGTGGTGCGCAGTTGTCGGTACGCAGTAGTGGAAACAGGTATCGGCGGCCTGCTCGATGCCACCAACTATATTCCCTCCCCCCAATGCTGCATAATAACCGCGATCAGCTTTGACCACACCAATCTGCTAGGGCGAACCATTGCCGCCATCGCCGCTCAGAAGGCGGGCATCATCAAGCCGGGGGTACCGGTGGTGGTCGGTCGTCAGCCCTATCCTCGGCAGGCGTTGCCGGTGATAGAAGCGGCGGCGGCGGCCAGGGGGGCGCCAGTTCACTATGCGGATTCGAAGACGGTTGAGGGCAGCGCGGTCGCAGGCGGCCTGGCACCGATGCAGCAGGAAAATTTGACGGTCGCCGCGACTGCCGCCAGGCTGATCGGGCTGCAACCGGATTTTGCCACCTTTCAAATGCCCGAGCTGCCAGGCCGTTGTCAGGTGGTCTCCGGCAAGCCGCTGGTGGTGGTTGACGGCGCCCATAACCCGGACTCGGCGCGGCGGTTGGTGGAGGCTCTCGGTTTTCTCTATCCCGACACCCCTTTCACCGTAGTCCTCGGCGTAGTCGAGGGCAAGGATTGCCCGGCCATTCTGCAGCAACTGAGCAAACTGCCGGGGGCGCGTTTCATACTGACCAATCCCCGCCCTTTCAAGCCGTCGGCTCTGGCGGAATTGGTCGCGGCCGCCAGACAGCAGGGATTGTCGTTCGAGGCAAGGCCGGAAATCGACAGTCGCACCAGCCTGCCGGACGGGCAGAATCTTCTGTTCACCGGCTCCTTCTTTACCGCGGTGATTGGGGCGGAGCTGTTCCAGCCTGAATAATTCATGAGCCATCTACTGCGAGGCGCCATTGCACGCAATCTCAACAGGTTTCAGGTTTCGGGTTTCAGGTTTCAGGCCATCCAGGGGGGCACAGCGCACTTTCTGATCCGTACGCGACGTGGTCTTCCTCTACATGCCAACGCCGGTCGCTGACCGGAATTTTCTTTTCGAGCGTCTTCTCCAGACCATTGAGCATG
>SLNM01000356.1 GCA_007133055.1 Lentisphaeria bacterium | reverse complement strand
TTTCAGTTTCTCCAGCATGATTCAACCTCGATTTTCATCCTTGATTTTTAGCAACTCCTTCATCACCTGCGAAAGGTTCTCGTCGGCGCCGGCAATCCCGAAGGCGTCATGCAGTTGCTGATAGAGAGCGAAAAGCCGTCGATAAACACCCTGGTTGGCGGTGATCGGGCGGAACACCTTGCTTTTGTATCCGGTCATTGCCTGCTGGGCGACGTGGAAGTCGGGAAACGCCCCGCCCGCCACGGCGCCGGCAATCGCCGCGCCCAGGGCGCAGGTTTGCGCCGACTTAGAAACCAGCATCTCGCGCCCGGTGACATCGGCGTAGATTTGCATGAGCATCTCGTTTTTATCGCTGATCCCTCCGCAACTGACAATCTTTTCAGTCGCCACTCCATATTCCTCGAAGCGATTGACAATGGTCAGAGCACCAAAGGCGGTAGCCTCCACCAAAGCCCGGTAGATTTCCTCCGGCCTGGTATGCAATGTCTGGCCGACCAGCAGCCCGGTCAGCCTTTGATCCACCAGAACAGTGCGGTTGCCATTGTTCCAGTCCAAGGCCAGGAGGCCGGACTGACCGGGTTTCAGTTTTTCGGCCTTGGCGGTGAGCGCGGCATGGCCGCCCGACTGCGGGCCGCCCGGCTGAATGTAGTTGACCAGCCAGTTAAAAATATCACCGACCGCCGACTGACCCGCCTCCAGCCCGTAATGACCGGGCAGCACCGATCCATCGACCACCCCGCAAATACCGGGGATTTCAGGTTGCGACCCGTGGTTGTCCCGCACCACCAGGTCACAGGAACTGGTACCGAGAATTTTCACCATCACCCCGGGTGCGATACCGGAGCCGACCGCACCCAGATGAGCGTCGAAAGCGCCCATGGCCACTGGGATGCCGGCAGGCAACCCCAGCTTGTCCGCCCACATCTCAGTCAGGCCGCCGGCCGGTTCGTCGATGGCAAAAGTTTGCTTTGGCAAAGTCCCCGACAGATTCCCGAGCCGCGCATCGAGCTGAGTCAGAAACTCCCGGTCCGGATATCCACCCCACTGATCGCTGAACATCGCCTTGTGCCCGGCCGCACAGCGGTTGCGCCTGAGCACCTGTGGATTCTCGGTTCCGGTCAGCACCGCAGGCAGCCAGTCGGCATGCTCGACCCAGGTATGGGCCGCCTCGAATACCTCGGGAGCGCTTCGCAGGCAGTGAAGTATCTTGCTGAAGAACCATTCCGAAGAGTAGGTGCCGCCGCAAACATTCAGATATTCCGGACGACGACGCCGAGCCAGCTCGGTAATCTCCGCCGCCTCGGCATGGGCGGTGTGGTCCTTCCACAACCAGGCCTGGGCGGCCAGATGATCCTGATACTTAGGATGAAAGGCCAAAGGCCGCCCCTGCTGGTCGACCGGAATCGGCGTGGAGCCTGTAGTGTCAACCCCCAACCCAATCACCTGTTTCGGGTCAAACCCCGGGTCGGCTCGAACAGCACTATCGAGGCATTGTCGAACCGTCCGTTCAAGACCTGTCAAATAATCGGCCGGACTCTGCCGGGCCAGGTTATGGTTCGAACCATCGAGCAAAATACCGTTTTCACCGTGTTCATAGTCGTAAACCGCCGTCGCCAGCTCGCTGCCATCGGCGGTATCCACCAGTAATGCTCTTACCGAGTTAGTCCCATAGTCCAGTCCAATTGCATAAGACATGATAATATACTCCTTTTGACTTGAGCGGATTGATATTTTCCCACTCGAACATACATCCAAATCCTCAAAGCTCGACACGCCAGTACCCGGCCCGCTCCAAACGAAGAGGCGGAAACCGGTTTTGATACCTGACCAGGGGCGGCTCGCTCTCCGGATTGCGAGATTGAATCGCGGCTTGATGCAAGCGGCCATCCTGCCACTGCATCCGCACCTGAAAGCCACCGCGCGCACGCAAGCCTGCCACCCTCCCCTGCCCCCAGGCCGCAGGCAGTGCGGGCAGCAGGTCGAGAACCAGACGCCCGTCCTGACGACGATGACTCTGCAGCAACATTTCCACTATGCCGGCAACCACCCCGAAGTTACCGTCGATCTGGAACGGCGGGTGAGCGTCAAACATGTTGCTGTACAACCCGCCGCCGCCACCACCACCTTGCCTGCGTCGTCCTTCCGGCGCCACCCAGGTCAGCAGCTCGTTCATTACCCGCAAAGCCCGGTCGCCGTCCAGCAGACGAGCCCACAGAGCCACGCGCCAGGCCATGGACCAGCCTGTGCTTTGGTCGCCGCGATGATCCAGCGAAACCCGGGCGGCATTGAAGAGTGCTGGATTGCGATCGGGCGTGAACTCTTCACCCGGATATACTCCGTACAGGTGCGACACATGCCGGTGGCGTGGTTCCGGCTCGGCGAACTCCTCGCCAAATTCCAGCAACTGCCCCCGGCTGCCAACTTGATGCACCGCCAGACGAGACAGCGCCACCTCGAGCCGCGCCACTAATTCTTCTTCGTCAGCAAGCTTGCAGGCGGCCACGGCAGCCAGGCAGTTCTCGAACAGCTCCCGTACCAATGACAGGTCCATGGCACTGCCCTGACAAACGGTTGCCGGCTCCTGGGAGGACGGGTCGAGGAAGGCGTTTTCCGGCGAACTCGAAGGGCTGGTGGTCAGCCTGCCATCCTTGTCCTCGACCAGTAAGTCGAGCAGAAAAAGAGCGGCTCCCCGCATCAGAGGCCAGGCTGTCTGCCGCAGATATTCCTGATCCGGCTTGAACTGCCAGCGCTCCCACAAATGCCGGCACAGCCAGGCTCCGCCAACCGGCCACATGGCATGACGGGCGTCACCGCCCGCAGGCAGGGTAAAACGCCAAAGGTCAGTGTTATGGTGGCAGCACCATCCGGCGGCGCCATAGAGCCGTCGGGCCACTTCCCGACCGGCCTGCGCCAGCTCGGCTATCAGCCGGAACAGCGGCTCGCCGCACGGTTCAAGACCAGCCGTTTCGACCGGCCAGTAGTTCATTTCGAGGTTGATGTTGGTGGTGTAGTTGCAGCGCCATGGAGGGTTGAGCAGATGATTCCAAATCCCTTGCAAATGGGCAGCCTGGGTGCCGGGTCGCGAACCGGCAATCAACAGATAGCGACCATAATTGAAAAGAAGACACACCAGCCCGGGATCGCTCTCCGCCCCGCGACACTGCCTGATGCGCTGGTCGGTCGGCAATTTTTCCCGCGCGTCCGGCTGCTCCAGGTCAAGTGAAACACGATGGTACAGAGCCCGGTGGTCAGACTGATGGGCGGTTTGTAAAGCATCCCAGCCGCGTTGACGCGCCTTTTGCAAACGCTCCTCGCAAACCCTTGCCAGCTCCTGATCCGAGACATCCGGTTCCTGTGTGAAGCCTCTGAAACTGGTGGCGATGGTCAAAAACACATCCGCCTGGCGGGCTCCGACGATGCGTATTCGCCCCTGCTCCCCCAGCACCTGAGCAGTCGCCGGCTCGCAGTGCCAGGTCAGTTGAATTCGATAGGCCATCCCGGTACGCCCATCGTGATGCCATACAATGCGATCTTCGCCGCGACCATGATTGCAGTACGGGCAATGGCCGGTCAGAACCAGACAATCATGTCCGGATTGAACCCGATGGACAAGCGGCGAGTCAAGTTCAAGGGCAAAATCGAGCTTGTCACCACCCTCCTGTTCAATGCGCATGGCAAGCACTTGGTCCGGCGCCGAAATCAGAGTGCTCCGACGATGCTGCCCGGAAGGCAGTTCGAACTGACTGGAAACCATCGCGCCGTCAAGATCAAGCCAGCGTCGGTAGGATTTAACTTCCGCCCCTTCCGTCCGAAAAAAATGCAGGCGCAAATCCCCCGCCGGCTGATATGACTGAGTATCGTTGCGACCGCACATGGCGGTGGCCTGGCGGGAGGCCTCGGCAAACTTCCTCTGCTCGATCAAACGCCGCACTTCCGGCCAAAGCTCCGCCCGGAATTCACCCCGCTCATTGGCGCCGGGCAATCCCGACCATAGAGTATCCTCGTTCAACTGCAATCGTTCGCAGACAGGATCACCAAAAACCATGGCGCCAAGAGAACCATTGCCCAGCGGCAGCGCCTCCTCCCAGTCGCGGGCCGGAGAATCATACCATAAACAGTGCCGTGGGTCCAAGGCGAATGTAGACATACTCAATCATCTCCTATTCCGCAATTCTCAGGGAATAGCGAAATGCAGATTTCGTAGGGCGTGAATCCGTCTCGCCCAAGCGAATCGAGCCTGGTCGGGACAGATTCCCAACCTACAATTGGCTCGATTCGCACATTTCGCAATTCTCTTTGCGTCTGCCTGCTGTTTACGTTGGTTCATGATCACGTCAGAATACTCATACTCATGTGGAAAATGCCTGTCTTCAAGGTTACTATAATCACTATCCTATGTGATTCCAGATACGGCAAGGCAGGTCGCCGTTCGCGTCGACCGGTTATTTTTTTGTTTCACATTTTTATGAGCGAGAACAATCGACAGTCCTGGCGTGACCAAGCCTTCCTCGGCCTTCTTTGCTCCTGATCACCCCGACACTCCTTGCAATCCTTGAAAACCCCATTATTTTAGCATCAAATCCAATAATCAAGGGGTTTTCATGGATTACATTCCCCGAAAAATTGAATCGGAAATCAACTCCAGGCTTTGTCAAGGCAAGGCCATCATTATCTACGGTCCACGGCAGAGCGGCAAGACAACCATGCTTAGGCACCTGGTTCGTCCGCATGGCGACACCGTGCTTTGGCTCAATGGCGACAGCCCCGACATTCGCAGTGAAATTGAAAACATCACGTCAACCAAATGGAAAGCCATAATCGGTCGAAAGCGAATTGTGGTAATCGACGAGGCGCAACGGATCGAAGGCATCGGGCTGGCCATCAAATTGCTCGTTGATGAATTGGCGGATGTGCAGGTGCTCGCTTCCGGCTCTTCATCGTTTGATCTTGCCAGCCGGACGGCGGAGCCGCTGACGGGGCGAAAGTTCGAGTTCCAACTGTTGCCCCTTTCATTTTTCGAAATGTGCGCCCACCATGGTTTGCTGGAAGAAAAGCGGTCACGGGAGCAGCGTCTGCTATTTGGTTCATACCCGGACATTGTCAATCATCCCGGCGATGAACAGCCTCTGTTAAGTTCCCTGGCCGGCAGCTATCTGTACAAAGATCTCCTGATGCTCGACGGCATCAAGAAACCTTCGTTGCTCGACAAGCTGGTTCGGGCCGTGGCTCTCCAGCTCGGCAGCGAAGTCAGGAGCGCCGAGTTGGCGACGCTTACCGGAGCGGACAACAAGACAGTCGACCGATACCTTGATCTGCTCGAAAAGTCCTTTGTTCTGTTTGCCCTTCCCGCATTCAGCCGCAACGCTCGAAACGAGATCAAAAAAAGCCGAAAAATCTACTTCTTTGACCTTGGCGTTCGCAATGCTGTTCTAGGGAATTTCACATCCATAAAAGCCCGCACGGACACGGGCGCTCTGTGGGAGAACTATTTGATTCTTGAGCGGTTCAAAAATCATTGCAACCGACCTTTCCCACCGCGCCGCTTCTTCTGGCGGACGACTGAACAAAGTGAAATCGACTATCTTGAAGAGGAATCCGACCGATTGTCAGCATGGGAGTTCAAACTCAACCCCGCCGCAAAGGTGAAGATTCCGATTGCTTTTACCCGTGCCTATCCCGAGGCGAAAACCGGAGTGGTGACTGCGGATAACTACGATGACTTTTTGCTGACATGAAAAGGTCTACTTGATATGTTGACAAATACCACAAGGGGCATGAGTGTCAAGTCCTGATTAAATTTGACGCTTTTGTTAGCACGACGGACAGGATTCGGGAATTCCAGCGGGCCTTCTGGAGACTGCGGGCCTCCGCCGTTAACAATTACCGTCCGAGGCCGGACGGCTCCAGCAATTAATCGTCGTCCGTTCGCGCCTGCCCGCCACGGCAGGGGGCGGAGGCAGGAACCACGAATGGACGCCAATGGACACGAATTTTATGCCGCCCCATTCACGTGCATTCGTGTTGATTAGTGGTTCAAATACTATTCTGTATAGCGCCCCTCGTCGAGACTGGCGGCCTTCGAGGGCGGGCAACCAAAACGACGGTGAAAAACGCGGCTGAAGTACAAGGGATCGCTGAAGCCGACTTTTTCGGCAATCTCGCGAATCGTCAGGCTGCTGCGCCGCAAATACAGCAGTGCGACCTCCAGGCGGTGTCGCGTCATGTATTGCAAAGGGGTTTCGCCGCTGAGCTGACGAAAAAGGCGATGGAAATGGCCGGCGCTGCAAGAGAAAGCGGCCGCCATATCCTCCACCGCCAAGTCCTCCGATATATGCTTGTCAATATAGTCCCGCACCTGGTTAAGCCATGGCTTGCCGCGAATACTGTCGCCTTGAGATGCCATTCGGACAAAGGCGCGGACAAAAAATTCCGTCAGCGCATCCAATTCCCGGCCGATCGGCCCGGTCTCGCGCTGCCGCCACAGCCAAATCTGCTCGGCCCATTGATTTAGAGTGTGCCCGTTGGCCAGTCGCAAGGCTTTCTTTGCCAACCCAAGATGCGCTGCCAGATCCCCGCGGATGCCCAGCCACAAGGTATCGAATTGATGCGGGCCAAGCCGTTCGAAATGGCGATAGCGCGGCGGCAGGAGAATTCCGTCGCCCGCGGCAAGGAACACCTCGCCATGCTGCGACACCACATACCCTTCGCCACCCATAACATAGGTCAGTTCCCAGAAATCATGAGCCCGCAAGGCCTCCTTCTTGCGCGGCCCCGCATACCGCTCGATATACAATGTAGTCAGCAACTCGCCGTCTCTCTCGTCGCCGCCGTTTTCCCACAAGGCATCCGGCAAATAGCTTCCGATCACCAAATTGCGATTATGATTGTCGATGTTCATATCAGAAACCCCATACGAAACCCCATACTAAAAGCACTTGTCTTCAGGATTACTATAATCACTATTGCATGCGATTCCAGATACGACAAGCCAGGACATGTAATGCGTCAGTCACAGGTGCAAAGTGCCCCCAGTTTCGGTTCACGACTACGGCGACCTGTCTGCGTAAGGTACGCACAGGCAGGCGACCACGATGGATGATCGGGTACGCTCGAATCGTAGTCCGCAGTCGTCGCCGTAAGCGTCGACCGGCCTTCCTATCTCGATTAAGGTGAAAGATTAAGGCAAAAGACAAAGGTTGTGCGGATTTCCCCTAATCTTTCGCCCTAATCTCGATCACTTTGATTGCGAAACGGGCTGAAGCTACGAATTCGGGTTGTTTTGAACCTTGTCCAGAACGTTGCCTGCGCTGCGCTCATAAATCCCTG
>SLNM01000274.1 GCA_007133055.1 Lentisphaeria bacterium | reverse complement strand
TATACCGACTGAAAATGGTCGTTTCCCGGCTCTCTCGGTCGGCTCTAATTCAGAAAACACCCTTTCCGTATAATAATTGTTCGGCAGGTAGACAACGATGTGGCGACATGCCAAAATGGAAAACCTCATAATGAAACTTTTTTTACAACAAGGATGAAACCGTGCCACACGCTCTCGAATTAAAGTATGGATTGACGGCCCAAGAATTGCTCGATGCCATTGACAAGCGATTCCGCCTGAAGGTAGCCTTGGAAGGGGCTGTCGCAGAAGTTCATTTCGAGAGGAAACTTCGTATCGCCAGTAGGGAAGGTTGGTTGACCAGCTACGAAGGCCACGATACAGATGGGATGCATGATTTCACAGTTGTAACGCTATCTGGGATATCCATACGAGTTGAAGTAAAGACCATACGTAATGGCCCGAAGCCGCAAGTTGAGCTACAAAAGACGCGAGCTGCCAAAGGCAACCCCAGCAGTCGCTATTACGATCGTGATCATTTTGATGTTGTCGCTGTTTGCGTCGGTCGTTCAACTGGCGATTGGAGTCAATTTCGATACGCATTAGTGGGGGAGCTTCCAGGTCACCGGAATCATCCTTACAAAATTCAAGTTATGCACCCCATTCCAGATGGGGAAGAAACTACCCCGCGATGGTTTTCGCGCTTTCAGGACGTTATTGATGCATATTCAGCCTGAACCGATCTACAAGACTGATTTTGGGGCGTTGTTCTGCGACGACAGCCTAGAATTCATGAGGCTCATGCCTAATGACTCAGTCGATTTAGTTCTTACAAGTCCACCTTACGCTCTGCACTTCAAAAAAGAATATGGAAACGCCAATCAGGGGGATTACGTTGCTTGGTTACTTCCCTTCACCCAGGAAATAAAGCGGATTCTTAAGCCATCAGGTTCCTTCGTCCTGAATCTCGGAGGAGCGTGGCAGCCCGGTTCGCCTATTCGTAGTTTATACCATTATCGGGTATTGCTTGCACTTGCTGACGAAGTGGTATTTGACTTGGCCCAAGAATTTTTTTGGTTCAACCCTGCAAAAATGCCAGCACCCGCTGAATGGGTAAACGTTCGTCGCATACGGGTGAAAGACAGCGTCGAATACATTTTTTGGTTGGTTAAAGATTCGATGGCAAAGGCTGATAATCGAAAGGTTCTGCAACCATACAGCAAGGACATGAAGCGCCTGATCAAGCGTGGCGTGAAGCAAACTATTCGGCCGAGTGGTCATGTGATCAACGGTACATTCGCAAGCGATCATGGCGGTTCAATTCCATCAAACCTTATCCAGTGTGGAAATAACGAATCGAATAGCGCCTACATAAAGAATTGCAAAGTTTCCGGTAATAAAATACATCCAGCTCGTTTCCCGGCGGAACTACCAAGGTTCTTTATCAAATTTCTTACGAATCCGGGAGATATGGTGCTCGACCCGTTTGCGGGTAGCAATACCACCGGATATGTGGCCGAGGATCTGAAACGTAAATGGGTAGGCGTAGAAATTCGAAATGACTATGCACTGGAAAGTCAATTGCGCTTTAAGGGGACACAGGATGAAAGCGACCTTGCCCAAGGTCAACAGGTTCTTTTATTTGAATGAAAGATGTCAACCGTGTGAATACATTCCGGCCTAACATATTGTTGACGATCTCCTCGTCATTGCTGACCTGACTGGCCGGAATCCTAATGTCTTCTATGGCAGAATTGGGGACATACGTTTGTAAACCATCTTTGCCGCTTAGCGGCATTGACTCAAAAGTCCTATGCCAGAAATCGACACTGCGCAGGGGGTTGACCTTCAGAGCGGCAGAAGTAGATTGACGGTTCATCAGGGGTTCCTTTCGTTTTGAACCTTGGGTTCCCCGGCAGCAACCGGGACGAAAGGAACGGCTATTCCGCCTTCGCCCTTCGGGACTACGGCGTGACATGCAGGGATAGTCGCACTATACCGCCGCGAAGCAGCTAGCTTGAACAATGGCATTTGACAATTAGTATAACTGGAGTTATACTGAAGTTATGAAAACAGCAGTCTCCATTCCCGATCCGATTTTTTCCCGCGCTGAGCGCTTTGCTCGTGAGAGAAGAATGTCTCGTAGTGCCCTGGTTACGGTGGCCTTGTCCGAATACCTTGACCAACACCACGAAGAAGATGTAACCGAAAAGCTGAATCAGATGTATGCCAGCGGAGAATCATCGCTCGACACCGGTTTGGTTGAAGCGCAGAACCTCTCAATTGCCGAGGAACAGTGGTAATGCGACGAGGGGATATTTGGTGGGCTAATCTTTCCGTTCCTTCGGGCTCTGAACCGGGACATCGGCGCCCCATGCTTATTGTGCAAGCGGATGCTTTCAACCGGAGCGCAATAAGCACCGTTGTCTGTGCCGTCATCACGTCCAACATTCGCCTTTCCGGGGCTCCTGGGAACCTGCGGATTGCTCCTCGGGAGTCAGGCCTTTCAAAGCCTTCTGTTGTCAATGTTTCCCAATTGGTCACTCTTGACCGGAGTTTCCTGACAGAGAGGGTTCAAACACTGAGCCTTGCCACGATGGCAAAGATTGATGAGGGACTGAGGCTTGTCATCGGTATTTGACGAAGAATCTTCGAATCGGGTGGCCGGTGACTGCCCCATAGAGCCAGCCCCGGCCTGCCTGTGCGAGGCCACACGAAGACAGGCTCCCACACCACCCGGCATGCGAGTCTGCCCTGACGTATGTCGAACAACTAAGGATTGACCAGCTCCGCCATGGTCGCGATTCATCCTCCGTCCTCTCCGCATAACCGAATATCCCGGAATCTCCCCCAGCCCCTGTCCGGCACTGACCCGGCAGGGGCTTTTTCATGTTTGCCTTCCCCCGAACCGAAGTTTCAGCCCATAACCCCAGAAGTTTTTGGGAGTGTTTATGCCGGGAAAGCGTTTTAAAAAAACGGTTCCCCGCGAAAAGTCTGTTGCCAGCAGCTCTGTGGTTCAGGCCGTCGGAGAAAATTCCCGCTCGCTTAACCACCCACCCCGCATTTTTTCCGCACGGTTGAAGTGCCCTTTCAGGGCACAACTGCTTCCCTAATCCCACCCAGGGTTGCGCTTCGCTTAACCCTGGACTACGATGATGCCGCCCCTTTGGGGCTATAACACTTCCCGCTTTGTACCAAATGTCAATCTTTCAGGACGGGACCGGGGTTCATCCATCAATGGGAAGTAAACGGTGAATGTGGCCCCCTCCCCCGGCTGGCTGACCACTTTAACCCCTCCTTCGTGCGCTTGAATAATGCCCATAACCGTGGCCAGCCCCAAACCATGCCCCGTGTCTTTGGTGGTGAAAAATGGGTCGAATATTTTTTCCATCACACCCTGTTCCATGCCGCAGCCATTGTCTGCAACCTCTACGAAGGCATAGCGCCCGGCCGCCATTCGAGGTTGCAGGTAAACACTCCGCAGCTCCGCCTCCGAACAGGACCTGACCCCGGCGCGAACCATGATTTTCCCGCCTTTCTCGCCGATGGCGGCCGCCGCGTTAGTGATGAAATTGAGAATCACCTGCAGAATCTGTCCCGGATCCCCGCTGATTGGCTGGGCTGTGGCGTCAATTTCGTAAATCAGCTTGATTCTGCGCGGGATCGATGCACGCATCAGGTCTCCGACTTCCCGGATCGTCTCCGCCAAATACACCGGCTCGAACTCATAGGTGCCGTCTCCGGCATAAACCAGCATCTGCCGGCACAGGTCGGCGGCCCGCCGGGCGGCGCTTTCAATGTGCTCGAGATTCGACCGCAAAGGGGCATCCTCCGGCAGCTCGGCCAAACTAAGATCGACGTTGCCAATGATGCCACTGAGCAGGTTATTGAAGTCGTGGGCCACCCCGCCGGCCAACTGCCCCAGAGACTCCAGATGCTCGGCCCGGGCCAGCTGCTCATGCATCACCCGCTCCTTTTCCCGGGCCCGCCGGACTTCCTCCACTTTTTCCTTCAACTCCTGGTTTTGCCGGGCCAAATCGCGCTGATATTCGCGCAGCGAGCGGGTCATAGTGTTGAAAGCCTGGCCGAGCTGCTCGAACTCGTCGCCGCTCTTGATTTCAATCGAGTGCTCGAAGTCATGCCTGCGAATCTTCTCGGTGCCCTCCTTCAAAACTTCTATCTGCCGGGTGTAGCGACGCAGCGAGATTATCATGAACAGGCAAATGGCCACCACCGCAATCAGCATCATCAGACGGAATGTATATCGAAAGGTGGCCAACGGCTCAAATGCCTCGGCTCTGGGCTGCACCATCAGAAACCGCCAGTTGGGAGCGCCGAAGCGCCCCCGCAGATAGATGGTATTGACCACCCCGACACCGGGTTCCCGGCCAACCATTTCATCAACTTCAAACAGCTCGACCTGAGTACGCCCTAAGACCGAAACATCCGGCAGCCGCAACTCGGGCGTCGAACTGACAATCACGGAGCCGTTTTCATGAATAACCGCCATATGCACCCCGCCCCAGCCACTGTAATCGACAATCCGCTCGCGCAGGTATTCGATGCGGGCTGTCCCATAATAGACCCCGCCCCGCGCCCGGGCCAGTATGGCCAGAGCCGGACTTCCATCGGAGTCTTGAAAGTAGCGCAAAAGAGTTTGACCCCCGTCCAAATAGTCCTGTTCGGAGATCGTCAGGGGTGGAAATGGGGCGTGCTCGGGATCATAGCGGCGGAGTGAGGAAAAATACAGGTCATCATCGGGCAAAATAGCGTTTGAGACCGCAGTATCGCCCGAGGGTTGAGCATCGGGCAGGCGTACCAGCATGGCGCGAAACTGGTGCTCGAACAACAGCAGCACATCGAAAACCACCGTTTCATAGACTCGGCTGGTCTCCCTCATTTCGCGGGCAAGGCGGGCTTCCAGATATTGCCGGACATGGGCATCGGAAACCACCGTGATCAGCGCCAGCGGCAAAGCGGCGCAAACCAGGAAGAGAACAAACATCCGCCTGGCCAGGGTGCTCTTGAACGGCATGGAAAAAAAATCAGCCATCGCCCTCTCAGTAGTGCTTGCCCAAACCTATGTATTGGCCATCATCGGCCACGTTTACGTCATCCCAGCTGGCTTCTGCGGTCAATGGTGGGTTGCTTTCCCCATCACGCCCCTTGCTGAACAGGTCGAACTCGCTGTTGATCGGTATCAGGTTTCGATCCTTGCGCCTCCAACCGGGTGGAATTTTATCGAAGTGATTATAGACATACTCGTTCCCCCATGGATCAATCGGCGGCAAGTCGTAGAGTTGCTGCAGGCTCTCCGGCAGTTGCTGGGCATTCTCGGCCCGATACCAGTCAATCATCACCAGAATGCCCCCGCAGCTCGACAACCGCCCGTGTGACCCGCGCCCGCTGCCGCGCCTGATCCAGAGCAGGCACCACCAACGCGGCCAGCATGGAGATCAGAGCGATCACCATCAGAAGCTCGATGACAGTGAAATATATACGATGACTCCGAATCTCTTGCATATGCGGATGATCATTTTGGATGCAATTACAAAAAAAATCAGATAATTCCGCAACCCCCCGGTAACATGGTACCATACCCATTCTTTGTTGAATATCAAGCTTGGTTTTTCACTGTCATGGCATCAAAGGGGTTGGCGAGACGACGACCCTGCTGTTGGAGACGGCGGGTCTCCGCCGTTAATCACCGTCCGAGGCCGGACGGTGCCAATTCTTTGACATTGACGGCGCAAGTTGTCTTACTGTGAGTTGACTATATATTGCATCTACACTTCAACCTGAATCCGTGATAAAATTGGCGAAAAGTATTGTAATGCCACAGCTTCGTCTTGTCGCCTTGCGGCTACGGCACCGCTGGCTTTTCACGGAATCAGGTTCAAGCAACGGTATGGCCGAATTCGCATGAATTAATCCGGCTGGGAGCACTGTTATGATTATCCTGGACACCGCACTGCAGGCCAGGCAGGAGGCCGGCAAACCAATCCGGGTGGGTATGGTCGGCGCCGGCTTCATGGGGCGTGGCCTGGCCAATCAGATCGTCAATTCGGTGCCGGGCATGGTCCTGGCCGCCATCAGCAACCGCCACCCGGAATCGGCCAGGCTGGCCTACCAGGAAGCCGGGGTGGCCGAGCCGGCCAGTGTCTCAACGCTGCCGGAACTGGAGAACTGCATCCGCGCCGGACGCCCGGCGACCACTGACAACCCTGCTCTTTTGTGCCAGGCGGATGAGATCGACGCGATCATTGAAGTTACCGGCGCAGTCGAGTTCGGCGCGCAAACCGTCATGCAGGCCATCGCCGGCGGCAAGCATGTAATTCTAATGAACGCCGAGCTGGACTCCACCCTGGGCGCCATTCTCAAGGTTTACGCCGACCGGGCCGGAGTGGTTCTGACCGCCTGCGACGGTGACCAGCCGGGCGTGGAAATGAACCTGTATCGCTGGGTAAGAAGCCTGGGACTAACCCCGCTGGTGTGCGGCAATATCAAGGGGTTGCAGGACTGCCGCCGCAACCCGGACACTCAACGGGAATTTGCCGAGCAATGGGGGCAGAACGTGAATATGGTAACCAGCTTTGCCGACGGCACCAAAATCTCCTTCGAGCAGGCGATCGTCGCCAATGCCACCGGCATGACTATTGCCCGGCGCGGCATGCTCGGGCATGACTTCCGCCTGCACAGGGATGAGCTGGTGAAAAAGTACAATCTCGATTACACCGGCCATATTGACGACCTGACCGGGCTGTACGATGTCGATGACCTACGGAGACTCGGCGGCATTGTCGACTACGTAGTGGGGGTAAAACCGGCGCCTGGGGTTTATGTTTTCGCCACTCACGACGACCCCCGGCAGCGGCGTTACCTGGAACTTTACAAACTGGGCCGCGGCCCTCTCTACAGCTTCTATACACCCTACCATTTGTGTCATTTTGAAGTGCCCCTGTCGGTAGGCCGGGCCGTCCTCTTTGCCGACCCGGTGCTGACCCCCCGGCAGGGACCGTGCGTGGAAGTGGTGGCAACCGCCAAGATCAACCTGAAAGCAGGCGAAGAGCTGGACGGCATCGGTGGCTTTAAAACCTATGGTCAATGTGAAACCGCCGCCATTGCCGAAGCCCGCGAACTTCTGCCCATGGGGTTGGCCGTCGGATGCCGACTGCGCCGAAATGTGCCGCGGGACCAGGCGCTGTCCTATGCCGATGTGGAACTGCCTGCCAACCGACTGTGCGATCAGCTCCGAACCGAGCAAAACAGCAGGTTCGCAAAAAAATGAATCATAACCTGCAAATGGCTCGATTTGCGCATTTCACAGTTCCCTATTCACGATCAGAACAGGAGTGAACAGTGCCGAACCAAGACCTGGCAATTTTAATATGCTCCTG
>SLNM01000051.1 GCA_007133055.1 Lentisphaeria bacterium | reverse complement strand
CGATATTGACTGCGCAGTTACGGAGGAATTCCTGGATGTCCGCTTTGCCGACAACGGCCGCGGAATCGGCTCGGCCGACATGGGCCGCATAATGGAGCCGTATTTCACCACCCGCGAGGGTGGCGGCGGCCTGGGCCTGATGATCGTCGAAAGAATTGTCCGGGCTCATAATGGCGAATTTAGCATCGAAAGCGAAGAGGGGCACGGCACAGTGGTTTCAGTTCGACTGCCCCTGCGGGAAAGGCAGGCGCGTTTGCTCTCCGCAGCCAATAGGGAATAGCAGGATCCGTGAGAAAATTGATGAAAGGGATAAAATCTGCAAGCAGAAGGGAATCTTTCACACGCTTTGGATGAATATTACTTGATTGACCTCGTAGTTACCCATTTTGCGCATTGCCTATTTTGGGTAAATAGGACTGGTTTCCCATTTTGCGCATGGCCTTGGGCGGTGGAATATATTAATCAAATCCAAATTCCGCTTCCGCGGAGTCGCGGAGTTCGGACAGGCAAGGTAGGATATGAATAAGCCGACAGTTTTAATTGTTGATGACGAGCGCAACACCCGCGAGGGGCTGGCCAAGGCGTTCTCGCATAAGTACCGAGTTCTTCTGGCCGAAAACGCCGATAGGGGAATGGAGATCGTGCGTTCTTCCATGGTCGACATAGTGCTGACCGATCTGCGGATGCCCGGGATGGACGGACTGACCTTCATTCGTCGTGTTACCTCGATGCGCGAGCCGCCGCTGGTCATTCTGATCACGGCCTACGGCAACGTGCGGACCGCGGTCGAAGCCATGAAAGAGGGAGCCTATGATTATCTGACCAAGCCACTGGACTTGGACAACGCGGAGATGGTCATTGATCGAGGCCTGGCAACCCGGATCCTGCGCAGCGAGCACGCGCAAATGCGCCGGGAGCTTGATCGGCGCGACGGTTTGGATGGTATTATCGGCGTATCCCCGGCCATGAATCGGATTCTGGAGACAGTTCGGCAGGTGGCGCCGGCTCGCTCGACCATCCTGCTGAGCGGTGAAAGCGGCACGGGCAAGGAGGTGGTGGCCCAGGCGATTCATCGGCTGAGCCCGCGTTCAGGAAGGCCGTTTGTCGTGGTTCATTGTGCCTCGCTCAACCCCAACCTGCTGGAGAGCGAGTTGTTCGGGCATGAAAAGGGTGCCTACACCGGGGCTTACGAACGTCAGGTCGGGCGCTTCGAAATGGCTGACAGCGGCACTTTGTTTCTTGATGAAATTGGCGAGATCGACGCTTCCACACAGATTAAGCTGCTGAGGGTTTTGGAAACCCGCAAGTTCGAGCGGGTCGGCGGCTCTCAGCTCATTGAAACCGATGCCCGGGTGATCGCCGCCACTAATCGTCAGCTTAAGGAATTGGTCCGCGAGGGGAAGTTCCGCGAGGATCTCTATTATCGATTGAACGTGGTCGGGATCGAGATTCCGCCTCTGCGGGAGCGCCAGGAGGATGTGGTGCTGCTGCTTGATCATTTTTTAAAGCTGTCCTGCGCCGAGAACGGCAAGAACATCAATGGCTTCTCCCGGGATGCTCTGAAGTTGCTTGCCGCCTATCCCTGGCCGGGGAATGTCCGGGAGCTGCGTAATTGCGTTGAACGCATGGTGGTGATGTCGCGCGGCAGTACATTGACGGTGGGAGATGTGCCGCTTGATGTGCAGCGTGCTCTGGCCGATTCTTTGGACGGCGATGATCAGTTCGCCGACAACCGGGATGTTGACGCTGGCGGCGGTGTCGGTGCGGGGCACGGCAAACGTGGGGCGGGTGATCGTCTGAACATGGAGAGTCAGGAGAAGAAATTGATTGCCCAGGCGCTTGAAGAATGCGATGGCAACCGCACACGGGCCGCCGAAAGACTCGGCATCAGCCGCCGTACCCTGCATCGCAAACTCAATCTCTACGGCTTGCACGCATAGTTAGAATGTACTCCTGGTTCCCTTTGGGCCCGGTAATCGGGGAGGCAATGGTTCCGCAATCGCACCAGCCGCAGTGATGGCCGGCGAAGGCGGCGATTTTTTCGACGCATCTCAGACGCACGGTTTCGTCGCGGACCACGCCGCCCTTGGCTATCTCTTGGCGAGCAGCCTCGAACTGCGGTTTGACCAGCAAAAAAATCCAGGCTTCCGGAGCGAGCAGGGCAGCGGCGGCGGGAATGATCTTGGCAAGTGAGATAAACGAGACGTCAACCGTCAGGACCTCGATGGATTCCGGGATCAACTCCCGGTCTAGGTAGCGGGCGTTTACTCGTTCGAGGCAGACGACCCTCGGGTCCTGTCTCAGCTTTAGATGCAACTGGCCGTAGCCGACATCGACGGCATAGACTTTAGCCGCCCCTCGTTGCAGCAGCAGGTCGGTGAACCCACCGGTGGCGGCGCCAATGTCCAGGGCGATTCTCCCGTCCAGATCGGGCAGGTGTGCTGACAGGGCGGGCGCCAGTTTATCGGCGCCGCGTCCAACGTAGGGCGAAGGATGTAAGATACGCAGATCGCAGTCTTCCGGCAGCATTTCCCCAGGCTTTTCAACCAGTCGGTCGGAGCCGATTCGGACCTGTCCGGCCAGAATCATCCCGCGTGCCTGGCTGCGGCTCGAACAAAGGCCGCGAACCACGCACAGGAGATCGGCCCGCACCTTGTTTTTCATGTCCTAATCTGACCGCTGCCGGTGACAATATACTTGTAGGTGGTAAGCTCGTCGATCCCCATCGGACCGCGGGCATGAATACGGTCGGTGCTGATGCCGATTTCCGCCCCCATGCCGAACTGTCCGCCGTCGGTGAAACGTGTCGAGGCGTTGACATAGACGGCGGCGGCGTCGACGTGTTCGGTGAACAGCGCCGCGGCAGTTTTGTTTTCAGTTATAATCGCCTCGCTGTGTCCCGAGCCGAATTCGGCAATATGTTCGATCGCCTGTTCAATGGATTCGACCACCCGAACGGCCAGGATCAGGTCAAGAAACTCCCTGCCCCAGTCGTCGTCGCTGGCGGGCTTGGCCTGGGGTACCAGGCGGCAAAATTCCGGGTCTCCTCGCAGCTCAACCCCCTTGTCATTGAGTACCGTATACAGCTTCGGCGCCAGGCTGGCGGCAATGTCGCGATGGATCAGGAGGGATTCCAGGGCATTGCAGACACCGGGACGCTGGCACTTGGCATTTTCGACAATGGCCGTGGCCATGGCCGGATCGGCCGCCTGGTCCACGTAGATATGGCAGACCCCTTTGTAATGCTTGATTACAGGGATGGTGGAATTTTCGACTACGGCACGGATCAGCCCTTCGCCGCCGCGGGGAATAATCAGGTCAATGTATTGGTTCATTTTCAGCATGGCTGTCACCGCCGCCCGGTCAGTCCATGGCAGCAGTTGAATTGCCGCTTCGGGCAGCTCGCAACTGCGCAGGCCCTGGTGCAGGGCGCTGACAATTGCCTGGTTGGAGCGCAAAGATTCCGAGCCGCCGCGCAGAAAAACGGCGTTGCCCGCTTTCATGCACAAGCCGGCGGCGTCGGCGGTGACATTGGGACGTGATTCGTAGATAATGCCGATTACCCCGATCGGCACCCGCACCTTGCGAATCTTAATTCCGTTAGGTCGAATCCAGGTGGAATCGACACGCCCCACCGGATCCGGCAGCCCGACCAGCACTCTTAGCCCCCTGGCCATTTCCTCGATTCGTTCGGGGGTCAGCTCGAGGCGGTCAAGCATGGCCTTGCTCAGCCCCCTTTCCCGGCCGGCCGCCAAGTCTTGCTGGTTCGCCTGGCACAGACTCGGTTGCTGGTCCATAATGGCGTCGGCCATGGCGTTCAGGCAACGCTCCTTGCGGGTGCCGGGCAGAACCGCCAGCTTGCGAGCCGCCTCCCGGGTGGCCTGGCCCATGGCCATTAGTTCCTGCTTGAAATCAATGTTTGTCGATGACTGGTTCATGGCTATGTTCCTGTTTTGTTCCGTCAACATCAAATTTTTCACGGGTGTCAGGTCAGCACCAGGTAGTTGCGATGAATTACACAGTCGTAGCCGGCGGTGTTGCCGAGAAGCTTTTTGATTTCATGGCTGTGCAACCCCTTGATCATCGCCACTTCGGGATGGCTGTAGTTGCTGACCCCGCGGGCGATTTCGTCGCCGTCGGTTGTCAGCACCCGAACGGTGTCGCCACGCACGAATCCCCCTTGGCAGTCAGTCACACCGCGGGCCAGCAGGCTGGCGCCGCGCGGCTTGGTCAGAGCTTGTGCGGCGCCCGCATCAATGACAATGGCGCCGTTTGGTTCGGAGAAAAAGGCCAGGTAGCGTTTGCGATTGGACATGCGGCCATTGCCGCCGGGTACAAACAGTGTGCCCAGGTCATCGCCGGCAAAAATGCGCTGCAAAACCGAGAAATCACGGCCGTCGGCAATCCAGGTGGGTTCTCCCGCTTTGGCCAGGGTCTCGGCGGCGCTGAGCTTACTGGCCATCCCTCCGACCGAGCTGTCGCGGTCGGCCGTGTCCAGCGCCATGACCCGGAGCTTATGGTGGAACTCGGAAACCAAAGAGATGCGTCGCCCCAAAGTGCGATTGTGCATTTCGTGCAGACCGTCGACCGAAGTCAGAAGAATGGTTAGGTCGGCCCGCACCAGCATGGCCACCATAGCCGCCAGTCGGTCGTTGTCGCCGAACTTGATTTCCTCGACGCTGACCGAGTCGTTTTCATTGATGATCGGCAGCACCCGGCCTCCCAGCAGGGTGTCGATGCAAAAGGCTGTATTGAGGTGGCGTTCACGGTCCTGCAGGTCATCGGCGCAAAGCAGCACCTGGCCACAATGAAACTGATGCTGGCGGGCGGCTGCTTCGTAGAACGACATCAGGCGTAACTGACCAACTGCCGCCAGAGCCTGCAGACGCGGCAGTTGAACCGGTCGCCGGGTGATTTCAAGAACTCTCATGCCGGCTCCGATGGCGCCGGAGGTAACCAGTATAATCTCCATGCCGCGCTGTCGCAGACCGGCAATTTCGGCAATCAACTGGCCGATGCGGCTGCCGTCGGAGTCCCCGTCAGAGTCGGTCAGCAGGCGGGTTCCGACCTTGATGACGATGCGTCGGGCGGACTGGATAACGGCGGCCCGGCGCTGGGTGTCTGCGTAATTGAGTTTCATAGTTCGGGAAATTCGATTCTGTGGGTGCGGGAAATTTGCTCCAATCGGGCTTCCAGTTCCGGGGAGGGGTGCAGGATGTTCTCAACGAACAGATGGAGCGCCTGCTGCACCAGCCAGTCCTGGCGCAGGCCTGGGCCGACATCCCGATGTTCGGCTATTCTCGTCTGATAGATCAGCTCCTGACGTTCGCCGGCGGCGTCCCGCCCCATAATTTGGATGGCCAGTTGTTCGCTGCCGGCGGGGAAACGTCCGTACAAGGAGAGCATTTGATTGCGGGCCATGTGGGGAAGCCGCCGGGGATATATGTCCTTGGCACCGCCTGCCACCACCCGGTACTGCAGGTTTGAGACAATGATTTCTGAATGGGATGCAATGAAGTCCTTGAGAATGTCGGTGAAGTCGGTAAGGTCTTCGTCGTGCAAAGGCTTGCCGCGGTTGGACAGAGCCAGCAGGTCGAGCAACGAGCGGTTGACCCGGTGTCCGGCGCTGACCGTGAATATGGAAACGTTGTCATGGGCTTCCCGGCCAACATGCCGGATGATCTGCTGGTTGGTCAGTCGGTCGCGCACGGTGGAGACCCCGTCGGTCAGGATGAATATGGTCAGAGGTCGCTGATGGTCGCCGAGTTCACGGTCGATGAAAGGAGCCAGCCCCCGGTGAATGTCGGTCATTCCACGGCTCATCAGATTGCGCAAAAAGAGGCGGGCGCGCCCCTGGTTGCCTGGTGTGACCGGTCGGTAATCGGCAAACAGCTTCTCGGGCTGTGTGCGAAAGGCGACTACATTGAAGCGGTCCCGGGGATTAAGGTATTCAAGTGCGTTGTCAACCGCCGCTCTGAATGCTCTCAGCTTGCGTTCGGGAATGCTGCCGGAAGTGTCGATCAAAAACAGGACATCCTTGTCCACCGCCCGAAGCCGTTCACTGGCGGGGTTGGGGGATATGTCAATTCTGAAATAACCACTGCCGTCCGCCTGGCGAAAGACGGACGTGGAAACTTGCAGCATACTGTCCAGCTCGCCAATGGCAACATCCTCTTCGATCTCCTCGGTTCTCCTAAGCCGGGGTGCCGGCGGCGGTGTCGGCAGCGGGTCGGCGACCACCTGGTCGACAATTCGTTCCGGGTCGCTTTCGGGGGTGTCGCGGGAAAATTCAATGGCTTCCGCCAGCTCCGGCATCGTGGCAGTTGCGGGCAGGAGCAATTCCGTTCGCAGAACCGAGGGTCTTACGGTGGCGCTGTCATGGAACAGACTGGGCAGGCGTGGTTCGTCCGTGGCGCTTCTGGGCACACGAGGTGTGACGGGCTGGGACGAGGACAGAGGGGGCAGCGGACTAAACTCATGCTGGAAGGCTAGAATTTCCGGGCGCGGCCCGGTCATCGGACGCAACCGTTGCGTGCTTTCCCCGGTGTCGGCGGCAGGAGCGGGCGAAGCTTGATCGCTCAATTGCAATTGCGGTTCCTGAGCGTCCAGCAATCCCCGCTCGTCAAAAAGTCGCTGCACACTTGTGCTCGGGCGGATAGCTCCAACCAGATCGAGCAGAGCCTGCGAATCCGTTTCATCCCGGACGGCGGCAGTCCGGTAGGCGGCATCCTCGGTTCCGGGCCAGTCCACCGTGGTAATGGTCAGTCTTCGACCGATGGAGCGAGTGGTCAGGTCCAAAGAAGGGGGCAGCGCCCGCACCGGTATCCAGCCGGAAAAGGCGATCAGCAGAAAATGCGCCAGTATGGATACCGCAGCGGCAATGACAGGGTACGAAAAATTTTCCAGAATCGAACGCATTATGCAACTCTGAATCAATGCCTTGGACAAGTTGAGGACGCACGCACAAGATTGACAACTTCAAAATTAAAAATAGCCGGGTTCAATGACTTTTCAAGCGGCGTCCCAAATGCGCCAGTCATAGCCAGTCTAATTATATCTTTGTCGCAAGCCTGTCGAAACTGAAAGCCGGTCTGCGATTACGGACGACCCTCCTACGCCAAGGCTCCGGCCTACGCCAAGGCTCCGGCGTGGCATACCGGCGTGGCAGGCGATTGCGGTTGACGATTATTCGCCGCTCCGATCCGAATCGTCAAAAACGATACCGAACAACATGTGCGCTGAATGTGCCCCGCATAATCTTTGGAAAGCAGCGAGAGGAGCTGGTTGATAATATTATTTCGACCAATATCTTAAGGTTATGGGAAATCTACCACCACATAAGATCGTCTGCCGGGAGCTGGCGGAGATATTCTCCACTGT
>SLNM01000365.1 GCA_007133055.1 Lentisphaeria bacterium | reverse complement strand
GTGATCTTTCCCTCTTTCAGTCTTTTCTGGGGCTTTGCGCAGGCCGTGTTGGGCAATTGCTCAACCTGGAAGGGCTGGGCAACGATGCCGGGTTATCACAGTCCACTGTGAGGGAGTGGATATCCTTGCTGGAGGCAAGTTATGTCGCCTTTAGGCTGCCACCATTTTTCCGGAATGTTTCCAAGCGGCTTGTCAAGACACCGAAACTGTATTTTTACGATGTTGGCCTGGCTGCCCGTTTGTTAGGCATAAACAAAGTGGAACAGGTGTGGAACCACCCGCTCCGGGGAATGCTGTACGAAAACATGGTTATTGTCGAAATGCTCAAGGTTTTCAGAAACAGAGGCAGGCGACAACCTCTGCATTTCTACCGGGACAGCAATGGCAATGAAGTCGATGCGGTATTGCAGGAGGCGCAATATCACATACCGATAGAGATCAAGTCGGCATCAACATTATCCTCGGCGCTGTTTACCGGCTTACACCGTTTAAGCAAGGTTGTGGAATTCACTACTAATCCTATTCTGGTTTACACCGGCAACGAGGAGCGGCTTCAGAACGGAGTTCAGGTATTGAATCACTGGAGCCTTGAATCGGCATTAAACGAGTTGTTCTGATGGAATCTGATTCACCCAGGCTTGATACGACACGGAGCGGGGAACTGTACGAACGCGCCTGCCGGGTTATGCCCGGCGGCGTCAGTTCGCCGGTGCGCGCCTTTGCCGCAGTCGGCGGCCGGCCGGTGTTCGTCGAGTCGGGCCAGGGCAGTGCGGTATTTGATGCCGACGGCAATCGCTATCTCGACTATCTGGGCAGTTGGGGGCCGCTTATTCTTGGCCATGCGCATCCGCGGGTGGTCGAGGCGGTTCGCCAGGCGGCGGGGCGCGGCCTGTCGTTTGGCGCCTGTCATACGGCCGAGGCCGAGCTGGCGGAGACGATTGCCCGCAACATGCCGCATTTGCAGCAGGTGCGCCTGGTCAATTCGGGAACCGAGGCGGCGATGGCGGCGGTGCGCCTGGCTCGCGCCGTGACCGGCCGGTCGCCTATCATTAAATTTCGCGGTGGCTATCATGGGCATGCCGACAGTTTTCTGGTCGAGGCCGGGTCTGGCGCTCTGACTTTCGGCACGCCCTCCAGTCCCGGGGTGGCGGCCGCGGTGGCGGCGGACACCCTGCTCGCCGAGTATAACGACCTGACCTCGGTGGAGGCCTGCTTCCGGGCGGCTGAGCCGGCGGTCGCCTGCGTTGTGGTCGAGCCGGTGGCCGGTAACATGGGGGTGGTTCCCCCCAGCTCCGAATTCCTTCCAGGGCTGCGGCGATTGTGCGACAAGCACGGCGCTCTGCTGGTGTTCGACGAGGTGATCACCGGGTTCCGCATCGCTTTGGGGGGGGCGGTCGAGCGGTTCGGGGTGCGGCCGGACCTGACGATTCTGGGCAAGATTATCGGCGGCGGCCTGCCGGTTGGCGGCTTGGGCGGCGGTCGCGACCTGATGCGCGAGCTGGCACCCGTCGGGCCGGTCTATCAGGCGGGCACCTTGTCCGGCAATCCCCTGGCCTGCGCGGCCGGGCTGGCCACCTTGCGCGAGCTGGAGGAGACTAATCCCTATCCGCGACTGGAGGTATTGGGAAAAAGGCTGGCCGAAGGTTTGCGCGCGGCGTTAAACGAAGCTGGCTTGCCTGGATGCTGCAATCAGACTGCTTCCATGCTGACTTTCTTCCATGGCCCGGAACGAGTGACCGGTCTGGGCGAAGCGCGGGGAGTCGATAAAAACCGGTTCGCCGCCTGGCATGGCGCTATGATGAATCGGGGGTTCTATCTGCCGCCGGCTCAGTTCGAGGCAATGTTCATTTCGACGGCCCATAGCGAAAAAGAGACTGACAGAACCATTGAAGCAGCTTTCGAGGTAATTGCTTGAACATAGTTGATTGAAAATTCGCGAAAGCGTTATATACTGTTCAACCAAGAAATCTGAATCCGTGGAACCAAGAAATCTGAATCCGTGGAAAAATTGGCGAAAAGTTTGTCATTGCCGTATGAAAACCGATGCTGTAGAATTGCGAGTGGATCGAACCGTGATGACGGTGACTGACTTGGACCGGAATGACGAGGATCAGTACTGGTGGTCTCAGCCGCCGCTGGAACGCCTGAAAGCGATTGAACTCAACCGACAGGCAGTATATGGCTATCGAAATAATCCCCCGGGATTTCAAAGACTTCTTGAAGTTGCTGGAAGATGAAGGCGTCAGCTATCTTCTGATTGGAGGGTATGCCGTTGGATATTACGGCTATCCCAGAGCAACGGCTGATATGGATGTGTGGATTGCAGTCAGCCATCAGAACGCCCGAAAGACGGTAAAGGCGCTTGAACGGTTCGGAATGCGAACGGCGGCACTAAAACCGGAGCTTTTTCTGGAGAAAGGAAAGATCATACGCATGGGGGTGCCGCCGATGCGCCTGGAAATCCAGACCGATATTTCCGGTGTGGATTTCGACGAGTGTTTTGCGCGTCGGAACCGTGTGGATCTCGCGGGAATTCAGGTGAATCTCATTTCTCTGGATGACCTCAAGTCCAACAAGAAAGCCTGTGGCCGTCATAAGGATTTGGAAGACCTCGAACACCTTCCCTGACATGAAGGCTGTCCTGGCTGGCGCATCTTTAAGTAAATTCGACTGCAAATTGAACTGCCTATCCTACAACCATGAGAACACTCCCCCTGAGTTCCGGGCCGCCCTCTGGCTTTCGGAATCCGGGATTAAACGGTTTTTGCGGGAGACCCAAAAAATCGACGGTCTGCGGGAATGCGTTCTGCTCTGTACATGCAATCGGTTTGAACTTTATTTTGAGGGCTGTCCGTCTGCGTACGGCAAACGAATTCGGGAGCTGATCAAAAGAGCAACCGTAGTAAACAGCCTGCCCGGCTCAAGCTCTTATCTTAAGCGTGGGACGGAAGCTGTGCGCCATCTTTTTCAGGTGGCGTCCGGATTGCGCTCGGTGATGCTGGGTGAAAATGAAATTCTCGGCCAGGTTAAACAGGCTTATCGTTTGGCTTGTGAAGCGGGGACCAATGGTTTTTTCACCAACGCTTGTTTCCACCGGGCTTTTCGCTGCGGCAAACGGGTGCGGCATGAAACCGATTTGAACGCGGGCAGTGTAGGTTATGGCGCGGTGGCGGTTGAAATGGCGGCAAGAGATTTCGGCGAACTGAAAGGTCGTGAAGTGCTAGTGATTGGAACCGGTGAACTGGCCGAATCAATAACCCGTAATCTGGCCGCTCGAAAACCGGCGCGTTTGCTGGTCGCGGGACGTTCCCGTGAAAAAGCGGAAATACTCGCAACCGCTCATGCGGGTGAAGCGGTTGAATGGGGAGAGATAGCGACTCTGCTGAATAATGCCGATGTGGTTTTCAGTGCGACTGCTGCTCCTAGCTTTGTGATCCGTCCTGACATGTTGGAAAAGCCAGCAACCCCCCAGCCTCGTTATCTTTATGATTTAGCGCTGCCGGCCGATATTGATCCTAAGCTGGGCGAGCAGCCGGGAGTGGTGCTGCGGACCTTGTCTGAACTTCAGCCGGCATTTGACGACCTGGTCGCTCGACGGGAGAATGAAGTCCCGCGGGTCGAACGGATAGTGGCAGAAACGATAACCGAGTATCAGAACTGGTTGAAGGAACTGCCGGCAGTGCCCGCAATCAACCGGCTCGAACAGAGAACCGAGGAAATTAGAGAACAGATGGTGAATGAATCCGGGAATCAGCCGGAGCTTGAACAATTCAGTCGCCTGCTTACAAAACGTCTGCTGCGCTCGGTTATTGAAGAACTGAAAATAACCGCCAGAGCCGCGGCTGCTGAGGGGAAGGGGGAGGAATTGTAAGTCGAAATATGGTCGACTCAGACAGTCGACCTACGACAAAGCATTTCTCATTCCCGCCAGGCTCCGATCAATATCCGCCAGCAGATCCTCCGCATCTTCCAGTCCGATCGACAGACGTATCAGGTCCTCCGTGATGCCCATCTGTCGTCTCTCTTCAGGATCAGCGTCCCTGGCGAAGGTGGAGGCAGGATGAATCGCCAGGGTTCTGACATCGCCGAGATTGGTCAATTGCAGTATCTGCTGAAGTCCGTCGAGAAACTTGAACGCCCGCTGTTTACTGCCCAGTCGCAGGGTCAGCAGCGCTCCGAATTGCTGGTTGAACTGTCGCCGGGCGGTCAGATGTCCGGGATGCTCCGGCAGTCCCGGGTAATTGACTTCGCAGATACGTTTGTCGCGGCACAGCTCGGCGGCCAGTATCCGGGCGGTTTCACACTGCTGCCGCACTCGCACTGCCAGTGTGTCCAGCCCCAAGGAAATCAGAAATGCGTTGAATGGTGAAAGACAGCCGCCGATGTCCCGATGTATCCAACTGCGCAAAGCTGCCATAAACGCAAGCTTACCGAATTTTCCGAATTCTTTCCGGAGCTCTTCGTAGCGTTCGGAAGGCCATGAGAAATTGCCGGAGTCGATTATCGCTCCGCCGATGCAACTGCCGTTGCCGCTCAGGTATTTTGAAGCCGAATGCAAAACGATGTCCGCCCCCAGAGCAATTGGCCGAACCAGGCACGGGGTGGTGGCGGTGCTGTCGACCAACAACGCCACCTGGTGGCGACGGGTAACGGCGGCAATGTCGGCCAGGTCCGGCACGTCCAGCTTGGGGTTGCCGATGGTTTCCACGATCACCAGTTTGGTTTTCTCGTTGACAGCGTCATCTATGGCTTCCGAATTCAGGGGGTCAACAAAAACAGTGTTGATCTGATAGCGTCTCAAGGTTCGATTGAGCAACGAATAGGTTCCGCCGAAAATGCTGGTGGCGGCGACCATCTCGTCGCCGGCCTGGCAGAGAGTCAATATTGTTGCTGTCAGAGCCGCCATGCCGGAAGCGGAAACCAGGGCGGCCTGGCCCTCTTCAATCGCGGCCAGCCTCTGTTCCAGACGAGTCAGGGTCGGATTGCCGAGCCGGGAGTAAACGTATCCGGGTGCTTTGCCGGCGAACACCGATTCCAGCTCAGCCGCCGAATCATAGGCATAGGCGGTCGTCTGATGAATCGGGGTTGTGGTGTCGCCGGTGCCTGCATCGGGCGGATTGGCCGAATGAATTAATTTTGTCGCGAATCGCATAAAAATACGCCTTTGTCACCTTTGTTTCCTTCTGTTGGCATTTGTCGATTATGCGCTATGCAGACGGCCCGGACTTCCTCACCCTTACCCGCCATTGCTGGCCATCGCCTGTTTGTTCGGTCGCCAATATTTCGTGTCCTTCATTGCGCAAGCTGGGAGGGACGTTCTCAATCGGTTCCCCGTCATCGAGGATGATCTCCAGTTCCTCGCCACTGTTCATGCTTTCCAGTTTCAATTTTATCTTGACAAAATTCATCGGGCACGGAACGCCGCTTAAATCGAATACGAGGTTTTCGCCCTGCCCTGGCGACACAGCTTCGGCGGGCATCAAAGCACCCTCTGCTTTTTTCATTGTTGTTTGCTCCATCCGCGGTTCATGCTCCTCCGAATCCGAGGGCAGATTAAACTGAAGATTGGCATCTAAAACGGTATGGAGATAGTTGATTCTCCGCCATAGTTCCCGAACATCTTCGCTTCGCCCCGTCAATCCCTCTGTCCAGCCTTGCGGATAAGCTCGTGCCCGAGCAAGCAGTTCCCGGTATTTTTCATCCACAAGTCCAGTGTCCAGGAATTGGGATTCGAACTGGCGCAGTACTGTATCCTCGTCTCGTGAATCAATGCCGCGAACGATCAGAAGAGCGCGGGCGGTCAACAGCAGAGCTTGATAAATGCTTTCAGTATCAGATGAGCCAGAAAGCCTATTCAAGCGCCGTTCAGCGTCAGCCAGGTCTTCCTGGACAACCTCGAAAACGCCGGCGCCGCGACCGGCCAGTGAAAACCTCTCTTCGCCACCCCAGTCCCAGTAGTAGTCCTCGGCTTCCGAACCGGTGGGAATACGATTCATCCGAGCAACCAGTTCGGGCAGATAATTTTCCATTCTCCGTTCCAGGTAAGTGAAAAAATCCTCCCCGGCCTGCCGATGATCTTCAAAATCCCTCAGAATTTGCTCTATAAAATCGGGCAACGCCTTGGCTGGCACGGTGGCCAGCGAGTATGCCAACTGAGCCTTCGATTGATCATGCCTGGCACCGGCAACCACTCGGTATGCAGGCATCAAACCATGGTCAGTGCGCTGGGCAGCTCCGAAAAAACCGAGGGGCGCCGCCGGATGCTGGCCGCAGGCATTGGGGCAGCCGCTGATATTTACGCTAACCCCGTCAGGCATTCGCAGCCCTTCTCTGTCCAGTTTTTTGGCGCAGGCATCAGCGGCGTTGCGGGCCAGACATAACCCCAGGCGGCAGGTTGAGGCGCCTGCGCAGGCGACGAAGGAGGACAGATTGTTCTCGACCGCCCGGAAAAAGCTCAGGCTGCCCAAACTTTTTTCAAGCGCAGCCAGGGACGCGCGATTCACATGCGGAACAATAAAATCCTGGGTCCGCGCCGTCCTCAGCATCCTACCCTGTCCGTACTCCTCCGCAATGTCGGCTGTCCGCTTCAGGTCGTCACTGTCAATAAATCCCAGCGGCAATGACAGGGGGATCGATACCAGTCCCTCCTGATGCTGCGAAACCACTGCCAAAGACGATCCTGAATCGGCTTTTTCCGGCACCGGTCCGGCATTGAGTTCCGAAGGCGATCGAAGTTCAGCTGCCACTGAACACTGCGGCAGATCATCGCGGACAAGCTCCAATTCCTGTTGAAATTGCTGTCGAAATGCCGATGTTCCGATTTTTTCAACGGCAAAACGAAGGCGGGCCCGATGTTTGTTGGAACGGTCTCCTAGTTTATCGAACAGGCGGCGTACCGCTTCGGCGACTCGAACCGCCTCGGTTGCCGGCAGCCATTCCTCAAGTAAATCGGCCGCCCGGGAATGGCTGCCCATGCCGCCGCCGGCGTAAATCATAAAACCCGGCTGCCCGTCCCTGGCTTCGGCAATGAAACCTAAATCTGCCAAGCGAGCCAGCGAACAATCCGCGGAACAACCGCTGAAGGCGATTTTGTATTTCCGCGGCAGATTATAGCTGCCGGTAAGAGGCAGCAGATATTCCGTCACCAGATGGGCGAAGGGGGTGACATCAAATGGTTCCCCGGGACATACGCCCGAATAGGGGCAGGCGGTAACATTGCGAACCGTGTTGCCGCCGCCGCCTTTGCAGGTTAAGCCGACGGCAAAAAGACAGCGCATGATTTCAGGCGTGTCCTCGATCATAACATCATGCATTTGAACATCCTGGCGCGTGGTTACGTGCAACCGCTTCTGTCGCGAATGTTTTTCAGCCAGTGCGGCCAGCTCGCGGCCCTGGCGACAGCCAAGAGTTCCGCCGGCCACCCGCACCCGCACCATGAATGTGTTGTCCTGGCGCTGCTCATAAATCCCCCGAGCCACCCGGCGGGCCTTGAAAATCGAGGGCGCCAGGTCTCCGGCCAGATAGCGGCGTACCTCATCGGCGTATTGCTCGATGTCTTCGGATAAAGCTTCAGGTAGATGGTAAAATGGCTCTTT